>DATMVH010000345.1:0-2490 GCA_035563395.1 Solirubrobacteraceae bacterium | reverse complement strand
CGGCCGAGCTTTGCGACTACTGCGCCGCCGCCGCGTCGTAGGCGGCGCCCGCGGCTTGCCGCCGCGTCCGCCGATCGAGTAGCGTCGCGGCAACTCGTGCGGCTCGCGGACCGGGCTCGCCATCCGAGGAAAGGGGAGCTGGATGCGCACGGCACCACGGTTCGGAGCGCTCGCCGCGCTGCTCGCGAGCCTCGTGCTGGCGCTCGTCCCCGCGACGGCGGGCGCCGTGATCCCGCCGCAGCCGCCGGCCGGCGAGGAGGAGGGCGGCGAGGAGCAGCAGCCGATCGACGCGGTGCTCGTCCCCGACCGGACGGGCGCGGTCACGCCCGCCGTGCCGCTGACGTGGGCCGGGGCCGTCGCCAGCGGCACCAACCAGACGTTCGACCCGCTCGCGCCGAACACGTGCGCGAAGGCGCCCGAGACCTACTGCGACATCACGCTCGTCGACGTCCAGCCGGGCGACTTCTACTCGGCGCGGGGGCGCGGCGTGCAGTTCTCGATCGGCGGCGCCACGCCCGGCACCGACCTCGATCTCTACGTCTACGAGAGCGACGCGTCCGGTCGCGTCGGCGCGCTCGTCGGCCTGTCCGGCGGGATCACCGACGTCGAGCGCGTCCCCCTCCTCGGCGCGACGGGCCACTTCCTGATCGTCGTCGTCTACTACAGCGCGACGGAGACGGGCTACACCGGCGCGGCGGAGTTCTTCCGCCGCAACACCGTGCCCGCGGACGTCGACTCGCCGCGCGGCCTGCGCGACGTCCTCGTCAGCCGGCCTTCGCGCGGGTTCCGCTCGCAGTCCGAGCCGCACGTCTCGCAGGACCCGACGAACCCGCGCATCCTCGTGGGCGGCTCGAAGATGTACAACCGCGACCGGGACTCGCTCGCCGAGTACGAGTTCAAGATCGGCACCTACGCGTCGTTCGACCGCGGGCGCACGTGGACGGACCTCGGGCAGCTGAACACGTGCCCGCTCGCGCAGGCGCCGCGGCGCACCTGGCCGCTGCGCAACACGTGCTATCCGGCGGACGACCCGGCGCGCGCCGGCACGGGGGCCGAGGACGCGCCGGACGACCGCCGCGGCGGCGACCTCGGGGAGGAGTACACGACCTCCGACGTGTGGACGGACTTCGACGACGAGGGCAACGCCTACGCCATGGTCCTCGACGCGCCGCCCTTCTCGGGCGACAGCAGCGGCAACGGCTTCGGCATGAGCTTCCACCGCTGGCCGACGCCGTCGGCGCGGGACGTCCGCCGTGGCCGGACGTGGAGCCGGCGCATCCCCATCAACGCCTACACGACGCCGGAGGAGCAGGCCTCGACGCTCGACGACAAGAACACCTTCGCGGTGAACAACGCCGGCCCGGACGGCGACGGCCGGACCGGCATCATCGTCGCCTGCTGGGGTCTGAACGACCAGCTCGAGACCTCCCCGCGCCAGTTCATCGTCTGCGAGCGCTCCGTCGACGGCGGGCGCACGTGGCCCGGCGACCCGCAGCCGATCTCGCCGCCGCTGAACCCGCCGCTGCCGGTGGGCCCGTTCGTGGTCGGCGTGCACGTGATCGCCGACCCGCGCGATCCGCGCACGTTCTACGCCGTGTGGCTGGACACGCTCGTGGGCTTCCTCGACGGCACCGGCCTGCAGGCCTTCTGGTTCGCGCGCACGACGGACGGCGCTCGCACGTGGGAGCCCGCGCGCGTGATCACGCGCCTGCCCTCGATCCCGGGGCTGTTCCCGCGCCAGTCGTTCCGCAACCTCTCCATCCCGATCATGGCCGCCGGCCCGTCCCGCGGCGAGCTGTACGTCGCCTACGCCGACTACAGCGCGGCGCCGGACCCCGAAACGGACGAGGACGGGCTGCAGGCCGACATCAAGCTGCTGCGCTCGCGCAACGCCGGCGTGACGTGGAGCGACCCGCGGCGCGTCAACACCGACGCGACGAACGCCGACCAGTTCCAGCCGTACGTGCGCGTCACGCCGCGCGGGCAGGTCAACGTGGCGTTCTTCGACCGGCGGTTCGACGCGCCCGAGCCACCCGCGCATCCGGGCAACTTCTTCGTCGACACGGTGCTCGCGCGCTCCGACGACGGCGGGCGGACGTTCCGCGAGACCCGGCTGTCGCACGACTCGTGGGACCCGTCGCTCAACCCGCCGATCTCGCCGTCCGGCGAGTTCATCGGCGACTACCAGGGGCTCGTGGCCGACGACTGCCTGGCGATCCCGTTCTTCAACGACGCGCACCTGGCCAATGCGGCGGGCCGCGACCCCGGCCTGGACGCGGGCAAGCCGCGGAGCCAGTTCCAGCAGGTGGTCGCCTGGCGGGTGCCGAACCGCCCGGCGTTCGGCGGTCGCCGCGCCGACTGCTGACCGGACGGCCGGGTATGAGACACGCATGGCGGCCGGCCTGTATTTCTCGCCCCCCGCCTGCGCGGAGCACGACCCGGGCGGCGACCATCCGGACCGCCCGGCGCGCCTCGCGGCGATCGAGGCGC
>DATMVH010000344.1:0-3515 GCA_035563395.1 Solirubrobacteraceae bacterium | reverse complement strand
GTACCGGCCGGACGAGGCCCCCGCCGCCGCGCCGCGGCGCGAGTCGCGCACGCGCCCGCCGGGGCCCGCGCCGGCGCCCGCGCGCGGCGGCACCGCCGAGCCGCTGTCGCGCATGCGCCGGTCGATCGGCCGGGCGATGGTGGAGTCGCTCCGCACCGCGGCGACGTGCACGACGATCGCCGAAGCGGACATGACGCGCGCCGAGGCCGAGCGGCGGCGCCTCGGCACGACGTTCCTGCCGATCGTGGCGCGGGCGACGATCGAGACGTTGCGGTCGTTCCCGGACCTCAACGCCACGCTGGAGGGCGACACGATCACGCGCCACGAGGCCGTCCACCTCGGCATCGCGGTGTCGCTCGGCGACGAGGGGCTGATCGTTCCGGTGATCCGCAACGCGCAGGAGCTCTCGGTCGAGGGGCTGGCGGCGCGCATCAAGGAGCTCGCCCAGCGGGCGCGCGCCGGCGGCCTGACCCCCGACGACGTCCGCGGCGGCACCTTCACCATCACCAACCCGGGCGGCTACGGCTCGATCATCGGAACCCCCGTCATCAACCAGCCGCAGGTGGCGATCCTCGACACGGAGGCCGTCGTGAAACGGCCCGTCGTGGTCACGGACGAGCTCGGGCAGGACGCGATCGCCATCCGCCACATGACCTACCTGTGCATGAGCTGGGACCACCGCGCGCTCGACGGCGCGCTCGCCGCGCGGTTCCTGCGCGCGCTGGCCGACCGGCTCGAGGGGAAGGCATGACCGCCGCCGAGCTGCTCGTGTGCGAGCTCGGCACGGTCGAGTACCGCGAGGCCGCGGCGCTGCAGGAGCGGCTGCGGGCCCGGGTGCTCGCCGGCGACCTGCCCGACCTGGTGCTGCTGCTCGAGCACCCCCCGGTCTACACGCTCGGCCGGCGCTCGGGGCCCGAGGACCTCCCCATGGGCGAGGACTTCTGGCGCGCGCGCGGGATCGACGTGGTGCGCACGCCGCGCGGCGGGAAGCTCACGTACCACGGGCCGGGCCAGCTCGTCGGCTACCCGATCATGCACGCGAGCGACGTCCCCGCCTACATCCGGGCGATGGAGGGCGCGATCGTGACCGCGCTCGCCGCCGACGGCGTCGCGGCGCGCGGGCGCGACCACGAGGGCCCGCAGTTCACCGGCGTGTGGGTCGAGGACCGCAAGATCGCCTCGATCGGCGTCCATCTGCACAAGGGCGTCAGCGCGCACGGCTTCGCCGTCAACGTCGACAACGACGTCGAGCCGTTTCACCAGGTCGTGGCCTGCGGGCTGCCGGGGGTCCGCATGACCTCGCTCGCGCTCGAGACCGGGCGCACCGGCCTCATGCGGGAGTTCCGCGCGCGGATGGCCGACGCCTACGCCGCCGCGCACGGGCGGCGCGCCCGGCCGGTCGCCCGGGCGGAACTGGAGCAGCCGGCCGGGGTACCCTCCGTCGCGTGACCGCCACGCCGCCCCGCCTCCACGTCACGCGCTCCCGCGCCAACCCGGGCGGGATGGACGTCTCCACCGTGCTCGGCACGGACGTGCAGGACTTCCGCAGCCGCAAGCCGGCGTGGTTCAAGGTGCCGCCGCCCGGCGGCCACCGCTACCGGCAGCTCAGCCGGATGATCCGCGACGAGAACCTGCACACGGTCTGCCAGGAGGCCGCGTGCCCGAACGTCGGCGACTGCTGGGAGCGCGGCACGGCGACGTTCATGATCCTCGGCGACACCTGCACGCGCCGCTGCGGGTTCTGCAACGTCAAGACGGGCAAGCCGACGTGGAACGATCCGCTCGAGCCGCTTCGCGTCGCGCGCTCCGTGGCGAAGATGGGCCTGCGGCACGCGGTGATCACGAGCGTCGACCGCGACGACCTCCCCGACTACGGGGCGGGCGTGTGGGTCGGCGTCATCCGCTCCATCCGCATGCAGGCACCGTGGTGCAAGGTCGAGTGCCTCACGCCCGACTTCCGCGGCGAGGAAATGCCGCTCGCGAAGGTGATCGCCGAGCGGCCCGACGTGTTCAACCACAACGTCGAGGTCGTGCCGCGGCTGTACCCGGTCGCCCGCCGCGGGTCGCGCTGGGAGCGCTCGCTGCGCGTGCTGCGCAACGCCAAGGAGATGGGCGGGGACGCCGTGACGACGAAGTCGGGCCTGATGGTCGGGCTCGGGGAGACGCACGAGGAGATGGTGGAGGCATTCGGCGATCTTCGCGCGGCGGGCGTGCAGGTGCTCACGGTCGGGCAGTACCTGCGGCCGACCGAGCGCCACCTCCCCGTCGTGCGCTACTGGCATCCGGACGAGTTCAAGGCGCTCGAGGCCGCCGCGTACGAGATCGGCTTCGACCACATCGCCGCCGGGCCGCTCGTGCGGTCCAGCTACCACGCAGATCAGCACGTGCCGCAATCCCTTCCGGGCGAGGGTCCGCTCGCCGCACGCGCCGGCTGACCTTCGGGCACCGTCCCGCCCGGCGGGTACGGTCCTCCCCGCGTGTTCCCGCTGAAGGACAACATCCCGACGGAGCGGTTCCCGGCCGTCACGGTCGCGCTGATCGTCGCGAACGTGATCGCGTACTTCTTCTGGCAGCGGGGCGGCCTGTCGTTCGCCGACCCGAGCTCGCAGGCCTACCTCCAGAACCTGTACGAGTACGCGTCCTACCCGTACGAGCTCACCCATCCGGGCGAGCAGTGCTTCCCGGAGGGCTCGCAGGTGACGTGCGACACGGGCAACGGCGCCCAGCACGGCCTGCCCCCGGCGTGGCTGACGCTCTTCACGTCGATGTTCATGCACGGCGGGCTGCTGCACCTGGGCGGCAACATGCTGTTCCTGTGGATCTTCGGCAACAACGTCGAGGACTCCATGGGCCCGGTGAAGTTCCTGCTCTTCTATCTGCTGGCGGGGCTCGCGGCGACGGCCGGCCAGGTCGTGATCGGGCCGGAGGTGGCGGTGCCGAACATCGGCGCGTCCGGCGCCGTCGCCGGCGTGCTCGGGGGCTACGTCGTGCTGTTCCCGCGGGCCCGGGTCATCACGGTGATCTTCATCATCTTCTTCTTCACGATCGTCGAGCTGCCGGCGCTGCTGATCCTCGGCTTCTGGTTCATCCAGCAGGTCCTGTTCGGCTACTTCGACCTCAGCGATCCCGCCGGGGAGGGCGGCGGCGTCGCGTACTTCGCCCACATCGGCGGCTTCGTCTTCGGCTTCCTGCTCATCCGCGCGTTCGCCAGCGAGCGGCGGCGCCGGCGGCAGGTCGACCTCGCGCGGCCGAGGTTGTGACGTGGTGCGGCGCGTGGTGATGGCCGTGGCGCTGACCTTCGTGGCGGTGCTCGCCGCGCTCACGCTCTACGTCCTCGTCTCGCGCGGGCCGGACGCGCTCGTCGTGCTCTCCGCGCTCGTCGTCGCCGTCCTCGCCTACGGCGTGATCGGCGCGCTGCACGCGGGCGAGGACGGATGATGCAGCAGCGCTCCGTCCTCACGGGCGGGCGGCGGCGCCGGCGGCGCCCCGACCGGGCCCTGCTCGCGGCGGCGCTG
>DATMVH010000343.1:0-3951 GCA_035563395.1 Solirubrobacteraceae bacterium | reverse complement strand
GCCGATCACGACTGCCCCCGAGGCGAGCGCGGTCTCCCACTGGCCCTTCGCGATCACGGCCTGCTCCCGGCTCGCCAGCCGGCTGCCGTCGGGCGCCCGCCGACGCGAACTCTGCCTCCCGCTGGGATCCCGCAGGACGATCCGCCAGAACCCGTTGGGCTCCTCGTAGACCCCGGGCTCGTCCTCGGCCTCCAGCTGGGCCTGGAGCGCCTGGATCTGCGCCGCGAGCGCGGCCTTGTTCGACCTCATCACCGTCACCCCGTGTTGCCAACCGTGTTGCCGGCTGAGCAGTGAGGTGGCGGGTCGCTCGCCCCGGAGAACCGCGAAAGCCCCGCGTTTGCGGGGCCTTCTGCAGTGCGCCGAAGAGGACTCGAACCTCCACCCGGTTATCCCGGACCAGGCCCTCAACCTGGCGCGTCTACCAATTCCGCCATCGGCGCAGGGCGCAGCGAGTATAGCCGCGGCGGCCGGGGCGGCACAGCGGCGACGGCGGCTTGCGTCCGTCCGGCGCCCGCGCTACCTTCCGAACACGTGTTCGATCCAAGGCGAGGAGCCCAAGGCCGCATGGACATCGGCAAGGACCTGACGAAGCGCCAGCAGGAGATCTTCGACTTCATCAAGAAGTACTCCGCCCGCTACGGCTATCCGCCGACGGTGCGCGACATCGGCAAGGCGGTCGGGCTCGCGTCGTCCTCGACGGTGCACGCGCATCTCGCGAACCTCGAGAAGGTCGGCCTGCTGCGGCGCGACCCGTCGAAGCCGCGGGCCATCGAGCTGCTGGACAAGGCGGTGGAGACGGCGAAGGCGGCGGTCATCGGCCCGCGCGGCCTGCCGCTCGTCGGCCACGTCGCCGCGGGCGAGCCGATCCTCGCCGAGGAGAACATCGAGGACTACGTGGAGGTGCCGGCGATCGCGGGCGGCGACGACGGCGAGTACGTCCTGCGCGTCCGCGGCGACTCGATGATCGACGCCGGGATCCTGGAGGGCGACTTCGTGGTCGTCCGCCGGCAGGACACGGCGGCCGACGGCGACATCGTGGTGGCGCTCGTGGGGGAGGAGGCGACGGTGAAGCGCTTCTTCCGCGAGGCCGACCACGTGCGCCTCCAGCCGGAGAACGCGACGATGGAGCCGATCCGCTCGCGCGAGGTGCGCGTCCTCGGGCGGGTGGTCGGCGTGTTCAGGAAGGTGGTGTAGATGGCCTTGCTGCTGGATGGCGAGAGCTCCGCGCTGCGGTTCGACCTCGAGGGCACGCTGCGCAGCGCGCCCGTCGCGGCGCCGGCGGCGCCTGCCTCGCGCCGCACGCTGGACGACCTGGTGTCGGAGACCTGGGAAGGCCTCCTCGCCGCGGCGCCCGCGAGCTGCCCGGTGTGCGACGGCGACATGGCGCCGCGCTGGTCCGCCGGCGCGGGCGTCGTGGGCGGGCGCTGCGAGAACTGCGGCAGCGAGCTGGGGTGACCGATTACCGTGCCGCGCCATGTCCGTGGACACCGACCGTGCAACGCTGCAGGTGCTGCAACACGAGTGGATGCGCGCGGTCCAGGATCGCGACATGGAGCGGCTCGAGACGCTCGTCGCCGACGGCTTCCGGTTCACGGCGATCCACCTTCATCCCGAGCCGATGTCGCGCCGCCAGTGGCTGGACGCGGCGCGCCACGGCTACACGATCGTGACGTTCGCCTACGAGGACATGGACGTCGAGGTCTACGGTGACACCGGCGTCGTGCACTCCCGCTACTCGCAGATCGCCACGCTGCGCGCCGTGAACCTCTCCAACCTGTTCCGGCTCACGGACGTGTGGACGCGGCACGCGGGGCGCTGGCAGGTCGTCGCCCGCCACGCGTCGCTGTACGGCTAGCGGCCGGAGTAGTCGTAGAAGCCGCGCCCGCTCTTGCGGCCCAGCAGCCCCGCCTCGACCATACGGTTCAGGAGCGGTGGCGCCACCGAGGACGGGTCGCGGAACTCCTCGTACAGCGACTCGGAGACCGCAAGCAGCGTGTCCAGGCCGATCAGGTCGGCGAGTGCGAGCGGCCCCATCGGATGGGCGCACCCCTTGACCATGCCCTCGTCGATGTCCTCCTTCGACGCGAAGCCCGACTCGTACATCCGGATCGCCGACAGGACGTACGGGATCAGCAGCGCGTTGACGACGAACCCGGCGCGGTCCTGCGAGTCGATCGTCGTCTTGCCGAGCGTCTTCTCGGCGAAGTCGTGGGCGCGGACGAGCGTCTCCTCGTCGGTCATGATCGACCGCACCACCTCCACGAGCGGGAGGACGGGCACGGGGTTGAAGAAGTGCAGGCCGAGGACACGCTCCGGCCGCCGCGTGCCGGCGCCGAGCTTCATGATCGGCACGGACGACGTGTTCGAGGCGAGGAAGTCCGCGTCGGGGAGGATCGCGTCGAGGCGGCTGAAGAGGTCGCGCTTCGCCTCCTCGTCCTCGACGATCGCCTCGATCGCCGCGTCGGATCCGTCGAGGTCGTCCAGGCTGCTCGAGTACGCGATCCGCTCCGTGGCCGCGGCGCAGTCGTCGTCGGAGAGCTTGCCGGAGCGGACGGCCCGGTGGAGCGACTTGTCGATCGCCGCGCGCGTGCGCTCGACGCGATCGTCGTCGACCTCGACGAGCGTCACGTCGACGCCGGAGCGCGCGCAGACCTCCGCGATCCCCGATCCCATGAGCCCGCCGCCGACCACGCCGATCCGCATGGCGGCCACGCTAGCGCGTCGCCGTGCGGTGGGGCGCCTACGCCGCGGGGCGGTCCCCGACCGGGATGACGCAGACGCAGTTCGAGGGTTTGTGCGAGCCCGGGAGGACCATCCGTCCGGCGCCGCGCCGGGCCGCCTCCCGCCGCGCGACGTCCGCGGCGTCGGCGCGGTCGTCGAAGTGCTCCGCGACTCGCGTCTCGTCGCCCTCCGGGCCGATGTAGATCACGTCGTACGTCATCGATCGCCAGATTACCGATTTCCGGTTAGGCAATCGCGTTGAGTCGGAGCGCGCCATCGCGCTACCGTTGGAACCGCTGGCCGAGCAGCCGCGGAGGGATCGCCCTTCGAGGAAAGTCCGGACATCGCAGGGCAGGGTGGTCGGTAACGCCGACCCGGGGAAACCCGCGGGAAAGTGCCACAGAAAAGACACCGCCTACGCCTGCGGCGGCCCCGCTGTCGCAGGCCGGCAAGGGTGAAATGGTGCGGTAAGAGCGCACCGGCGTCGCGGTGACGCGGCGGCCCGGCAAACCCCACCCGATGCAAGGCCGAACAGGACCGTTCGCAGGTTGCCCGCCGAGGTCCAGGTGGGCCGCTGAGATGGATGGCTGCTCACGACAGAATCCGGCTTACAGGCCAGCTGTCGGGAGGGTCCCCGGAGACGGGGACCCTTCCCAAGCCCGCGCGGCGGCATAGCCGCGCAGCGCGCGATCCCTGGGCCGCGAACGTCGCACGGACGGCGCGGCCGCGGCGGTCCGCCGGCTCCCTCGCGAGCGCCGCACGTGGTCATCCCCGCCGCGACGGTCCCGCGCCGGACACGCCGATTGTCCTCGTCCACCCGGCATGCGAACATGTGTTCGTCTTGATCGTCTGCGTCCTGCTCCCCCGCTTCGCCCTCGCGGTCGCCGCCGGCGGCCGTGACGTCCTGGCCGCCGGCCCGGTCGCGCTCGCGCCCGAGCCCGGGCGCGACCAGCTGATCGGGGAGGTGTCCGCGGCGGCCGAGGCCTACGGCGTCCGCGCCGGGTTGCGGCTGGGAGAGGCGCTCGCCCGCTGTCCCACGCTCCGCCTCGTCGTGCCGGATCCCGCCGGCGTGGCCGACGCCTGGGACAGCGTCCTGCGCGCGCTCGAGGACATCGGCGCCGTGGTCTAGTCCGGCCGTCCCGGCGAGGCGTGGTTCTGCGCGGGCGGCCTGCGCACCGTGCACGGCGGATCGCTCGACGGCGTGCTCGCCGCGACTCGGGCGGCGCTGCG
>DATMVH010000342.1:0-4697 GCA_035563395.1 Solirubrobacteraceae bacterium | reverse complement strand
ACCCCCACGGTTGCGGCGCCCGCGGGCGCGAGCGCACCGGCCGCGACGGCGGCCACGGCGCCGGTCCGCAGGGCCGTCACCGCGCGCGCGTCGAGGAGGAGCCGCGGCGCGCTCGTCGCGGCGTCCGAGAGGCACACGACGCCCATCACCGTCGGCAGCCCGTGCCGGGCGGGGTTGCCGGGAAACGAGGAGATCCACTTGAGCATCGCGAACCCGCCGCCGAGCGCCGGCATGGCGCGGAAATCGCCGTGGGGCGGGGAGTCGAGATAGATCTTCGCCGGCATCGACCACGTGCCGGCGTGATGGGCGGCGAAGGCTGCGCGGACGTGCTCGATGGCCGCCGCGGGCGACACGGCGGCGAGCACGCCGTCGTGGCCGAGGACCGCGACCTCGCTCACCACGGCGGCGCGTCGGGATCGACGCCGACCGCCTCGAGGCGGGCCGCGCGCAGCCACGGGTCCGGGGCGGAGGAGGCGGGCACGAGCGGCGGGGCGGTGTCGCGGAGGAACTGCTCGATCGCGGCGACCACCGCGGCCGCCTCCTCGGAGGTGGCGCTCGAGCCCAGCAGCGTCAGGCGGGGGCGGCGGTTCACGGCAGCCGTACGCTATCCGGCGGCGCGTGCGCGCCGCCGGTTGAGGGCGGCCCGGGACGCCGCCAGGCGCCAAGGTCCTAGGTCGTCCGCGACGCGGCCCGGCGGGCCACCGGGCCGCCTGGAACGGCCGCCGGCGCCCCCAAAGCCCGATTTTCCGGCCCGACGGCGGGCGTGCGAGTTCTCGCACCCGCTTCCTGCCGGAACCGCACTGCCAGGGCAGGGCTTAAGACCGGCACTCTGCGGCCATCCCCAGGCGATCTCAAGGACGACTGCCTATGTTCCTACACCGTGCGCCTCGTGCGCTGCCGCGGATCGGCAGCGCGCTCGGCGCGGCTCTGACCATCTTCGCCCTCTCGGGCGAACCGGCAAACGCCGCCGACTCCTCGCGCATCGGCGAGGGGCTCCACATCTCGGCGGGCGCGCTGGTCGACCCGGACAACCGGACCTGGGTCGCCGATCACAACGCCGGCTTCTGTCGCATGTCGCCCGCCGGCGCGGACGGCCCCGCCCAGATCGAGCATCCGCAGGTCCCCGGGCAGGGCGGTCTGCGGACCTGCCTCGGCGGCCTCCTGCCCGACGCGGGCACCGGCCCCGACGCGGCCGGCCAGCCGGTCCTCGTCGACCCGAACCCCGTGTGGGAGGGTGACGAGATGGCGCTCATCCCCGATGGCGCCTCCCCCAGCTCCGACGTCATCCGCGCCCGGTGGAACCCCGCCACCGGGCTCTTCGAGTATCACGACCGCGTCGTCATGAACGCCGACCGCGGTCGTCCTACCGTCCTGAGCCTCGGTCCGGACGGCGCGGTCTACGTCGGCTTCCAGCGCGAGACGACGATCCAGCGCATCGTCGGCCCCGCGTCGGTCGCTCCCAGCGTCCAGATCGTCGGCCAGACGGCCGACGGCCGCGGCGCGCAGCTCCTGGCCGCCGGCCGCGACGCCGCCGGGCAGACCGTCGTCTACACCAGCGAGGACACGGGCATCGGCGTCCTGCGCCCCGTCGGGGGCACGGTGCGGACCACCGAGCCGGCGCCCTTCGACGTCGATCCCGCCGTCACGGCCGTCGGCGCGATGTACTACGACCTCGAGGACGACTTCCTCTACATCGGCACGGCGAACGGGGCCGACCAGCTCCCGCCGGCCGAGGGCATCGACACCGTGCTGCAGGTCGATCCCGAGTTCAACACGATCACGCCGTACGCCGGCGGCTTCTCCATGGTCGGCGGCATCGCCAAGGCGGCAAGGAACGAGCTCCTCGTCCTCGACGACCCGGCGCTGCTCGACGAGGCCGAGCCGCTCGGCACGGGCCGCCTGTTCCACGTCGGTCTCCCCGTGGCGCACGTCACCGGCGGGCCGATCGAGGATGACGACACCACGGTCACGGGCCGTGACGGCCACACCGCCGACAAGACGCCGTCCTTCACGGTGACCGGCGAGGGCGACCTCGAGTGCGTCCTGCGCGGCCCCGGCGAGAACGGCGGCTGGGAGGACTGCGGCACCGGCGTCGCGACCTTCACGCCCGGCGACGAGCTCGCCGAGGGCTCCTACATCCTGTCGGTCCGGGCGGTCCGCGGCGAGGTCGAGGGCAAGCCCGAGGCCTTCCGCTTCACCGTCGACACCACCCCGCCGACGGCGCCGGTCATCGCCGCCCCGGCGAACGGCAAGACCGTCGGCCTCGGGCCCTGGTTCGAGTTCTCCTCGGAGGACCACGCGCGCTTCGCGTGCGCCTGGGGCGCGGAGGAGACCTTCACGGCCTGCGAGCCCGGGTGGATGCAGAAGTTCACCGCTGACGAGGCGGGCGAGAAGGTCCTGCGCGTCGTCGCCACCGACCGCGCGGGCAACTCGAGCGAGCCGTCGCAGGCGTCCCGCTTCGTCGTCGATCCCGCGGTGACGGACGAGTCCCCGCTGAGGTGGCCCGCCGGCCCGCCGGCGTACGACGGCTCGTCGCTGTTCTCGGCCGGTCTCCACATCTCCACCGGCGCGATCGTCGACCCGAACCACCGCACCTGGATCGCGGACCACAACGGCGGCTTCTGCCGCGTGACCGAGCCCGGCGACGACGGTGCCGGCACCATCGACCATCCGTCCGTCCCCGGCGGCGCCGGCCCGCGCACCTGCCTCGGCGGCCTGCTGCCCGAGGCCGGGACCGGCCCTGACGCCGCGGGTCAGCCCGTCTACATCGATCCGACGCCGGAGAAGAACGGCAACGGCGACGAGGTCGTGCTCATCCCGGACGGGGCGTCCGCGAGCGGCGAGGTCGTCCGGGCGAAGTGGAACCCGGGCAGCGGCCTGTTCGAGTTCGACCGCACCATCACGATGACCACCGCGCGTTCGCGTCCGACGCACGCGGCGGTCGGCCCCGACGGCGCCGTCTACGTCATCTTCCAGAAGACGGCGAACGTCGAGCGCATCAACAACCCGACCGGGGCGCAGCCCACGGTCGACGTCGTGGGCCAGGCGGCCGACGGCGCCGAGGGCCTCGCCGTCGGCGTCACGGGCGACGAGCAGCGTACGCCGATCGTCTACCTCGCGGAGGCGACCGGCATCACGCAGCTCGTGCCCAACGCCACGACGACGCCGCTCGCCGGCCCGTCGCGGTTCACCGTGCCTGCCACGGACACGCTGGCCGCCCTCGCGTACGACGCCGCCGGCGGCTACCTCTACGCCGGCACGGCGAACGCCACGACCCCCGGCGCGGACAAGGTGCACCGGTTCAAGACGAACACGGGCGACGCGGACATCGACTGGCTCACCGGCTACTCGATGATCGGCGGGCTGTTCGTCCGGCCGGACGGCGTGCTCTACATCCACGACGATCCGGCGCTGCTGGACGAGACCGAGCCGATCGGCACCGGCCGCATGTATCACGTCGGCCTGCCGGCCGCGCACGTCGCCGCGGACAGCAAGACGCACACCAACGACCCGACCCCGGAGTTCGTGGTTTCGGGCGACGAGACCGTCCAGTGCCGCCTGCGCGGCCCCGCGGGCCTCGACACGAAGTGGGCGACGTGCGCCACGGACGCCCCGTGGACGCCCGCGCAGGAGCTCGCCGACGGCGACTACACCCTGAGCGTCCGCTCCGTGGTGTTCCCGGAGGCGCCGGCCGAGGCGCCCGCCGAGGAGCCCGCCGGCGACGGCGAGACCACGCCCGCCGAGGACGCGCCGGCGACCGAGGTCACCGGTGACGAAACCGCGGCGGCCGAGACCGCGGCGGCCGAGGCCGAGGCCGTCGTCGAGCCGGAAGTCGTCGGCCTCGTCGAGAGCCACCGGTTCACCGTCGACACCGACGTCCCCGAGCGCCCCAGCATCACGGCGCCCGCGGACGGAGCCCTGGTCGGCCAGACCCCGTGGTTCGTGTTCGCGGCCGAGGAAGGCGTCACGTTCGAGTGCTCCTGGAACGACCGCCCGGATTGGGCGGCGTGCGAGGAGGGCTGGACGCGCTCCTTCGAGGCCAACGGCAACCACACGCTCACGATCCGCGCGGTGGACGCCGCCGGCAACACGTCCGCGGAGTCCGCTCCGCGCGCGTTCAGCGCCCGCGGCGTCATCGAGGACGTCACGATCACGAGCGGGCCCAACGGGCCGACGAACGACACCAACCCGGTGTTCGCGTTCGGCGTGCCGACGTTCGGCGCGGAGTTCACGTGCCGCGTGGACAGCGGGGCGTTCGCGCGCTGCACCTCGCCGATGCCGCTCAGCGGCCTGACCGAGGGCGTGCACACGTTCGAGGTCCAGGCGCGTGACGAGGCGGGCAACCTCTCCCCGGTGGCCCGGCGCACGTTCCGCGTCGACGTGACCAAGCCGGTCATCAGCACGCCGGACCTCGGCGAGGGCTCGGTCGTCGCGCCGGACGTCCGGTTCGCGCTCGCGGTGAACGAGGGCGCCACGCTCGCGTGCACCATCGACCGCATCGCCGTCGGTTGCGGCGAGGTCGTGGACCTCCGCGGCCTGGCCGACGGCGAGCACACGTTCGCCGTCACGGCCACGGACGCGGCCGGCAACGCCGCCACCCTCACGCGCCGGTTCACCGTCGACGCCGCGGCCTTCGCGGTGCCGGAGGTGGCCGAGGCGATCGAGGGCGTCGTCCGGACCGCTCCGCTGCAGGTCGC
>DATMVH010000341.1:0-2407 GCA_035563395.1 Solirubrobacteraceae bacterium | reverse complement strand
GGGCGGCGGCGCGGAGCTCGACGCGGCGCTCGCCGCGGTCGCCTCCGCGGCGGTGCGCTGGCGCGACCGGCTGACGTAGGCCGGTCGCGCCGCCACGCGCGCGCGGAGTAATGTCCGCCATCCAGTCCAGTGGGAGAGAGGAGAGGCTGACATGGCGGAACCCGTCCCGGTCTCCGTGACCGTGAACGGCCGGCGGCGCGAGGCGAAGGTCGAGCCGCGCCTCCTGCTCGTGCACTTCCTGCGCAACACCCTCGGCCTGACTGGGACGCACGTGGGCTGCGACACGTCGAACTGCGGCGCCTGCACGGTGCACATGGACGGCATGGCGGTGAAGAGCTGCACGGTGCTCGCGGTCCAGGCCGACGGCAGCGAGGTGACGACCATCGAGGGGCTCGGCACCGGCGACGCCCTGCATCCCGTCCAGGAGGCGTTCTGGGCGAGCCACGCCCTGCAGTGCGGGTACTGCACGCCGGGGATGATCATGGCGTCGGCGGACCTGCTCGAGCGCAACCCCGACCCGAGCGAGTCGGAGATCCGCCACGCCCTCGAGGGGAACCTGTGCCGCTGCACGGGCTATCACAACATCGTCAAGGCGGTGCGGTCCGCCGCGGAGGCCGGCAGGGCCGCCGAGGCGGCGCCGATCGAGGTGCCCGAGCCGCCGCGGGCGACGCCGCAGGCGGGGAGGTGAGGAGATGAGCATCGTCGACGAGACCCGCACCGGCGGCAACGGCTTCGTGGGGCAGGCGCTCAAGCGCAAGGAGGACCCGCGCCTCATCACCGGCAGGGCCACCTACGTGGACGACATGGTCATGGCCGGCCAGCTCCACGTGGCGTTCGTGCGCTCGCCCGAGGCGCACGCCCGCATCGTGTCGATCGACGCCTCCGCGGCGCTCGAGCGCGGCGACGTCGAGGCGGTGTTCACCGGCGAGGACATGACCGACATGGCGGCGCCCTGCGTGTTCTTCTGGAAGCCCCCGGGGGTCGACGTGCGCGTGCCCGACCACTGGCCGCTCGCGCGCGGCAAGGTCGGCTACGTCGGCCAGTGCGTCGCCGCGGTCGTCGGCACGGACAAGTACTCCGTGGTCGACGCCGCCGAGCAGGTGGTCGTCGAGTACGAGCCGCTGCCCGTGGTCGTGGATCCGGAGGCGGCGCTCGAGGACTCGTCGCCTGCGGTGCACGACGAGTTCGGGACGAACAACGTGTTCGAGTGGAGCATCGGCGGCGGCGACGTCGAGGCCGGCCTGGCCGAGGCCGACGTGGTCGTGGAGCGGCGGATCGTCAACCACCGCACGGCGGGCGCGGCGATCGAGCCGCGCGGCGTGCTGGCCACGTGGCAGGCCGACCGCCTCACGCTGTACTCCTCGACGCAGATCCCGCACATCGCGCGCGTCGTGCTCTCGATCCAGCTCGGCATCAGCGAGGACCGCATCCGCGTGGTCGCCCCGGAGGTCGGCGGCGGCTTCGGCTCGAAGCTGCAGGTGTACGGCGAGGAGGTCTTCGCCTGCTACGCCGCACGCAAGCTGAACCGGCCGGTCAAGTGGGTGGCGACGCGCTCCGAGGACATGTCCACGACCCATCACGGGCGCGACAACATCACGTACGCCAAGCTGGGCGCCAAGCGTGACGGCACGCTGACCGTGATCGACGCGAAGGTCATCCAGGACTGCGGCAGCTACCACCTGATCGAGGGCCCGGTGATCCCGACCTTCGCGAGCTGCGTGATCACCGGCTGCTACCAGATCCCGAACGTCAAGTGCGACGTCGTGGGGGTGTTCACCAACAAGTTCACGACGGACGCGATCCGCGGCGCGGGCCGGCCGGAGGGCATCCACGTCATCGAGACGATGATCGACCAGCTCGCCGCGGAGCTCGACATGGACCCGCTCGAGCTGCGCCGGAAGAACTTCATCCCGGCCGACGGCTTCCCGGCCGCGCTCCCGCACGGGATGGTCTACGACTCCGGCAACTACCAGGGCTCGCTCGCCAAGCTGCTCGAGCACGTGGACGTGGAGGCGTTCCGGCGCGAGCAGGCCGAGCTGCGCGAGCGCGGCGTCTACCGCGGCATCGGGTTCTCGACGTGGATGGAGATCTGCGGCCTCGCGCCCTCGCGCGTCGTGGGCCCGAGCGGCGTGGGCCTCCAGGCGGGGTTCTGGGAGTCCTCGACGGTGCGCGTGCACCTCTCGGGCTCGGCGACGGTGTACTCCGGCACGGCGCCGCACGGCCAGGGGCTCGACACGTCGTTCGCGCAGATCGTCGCCGACCGGCTGGGCATCTCGCCCGACCAGGTGGACGTCGTGCACGGCGATACGGGCACCGGCCCGATGGGCATGGGCACGTACGGCTCGCGCTCGCTGGCGGTGGGCGGCGAGTCGATCGCCCGCGGCACGGCGAAGGTGGCCGAGAAGGC
>DATMVH010000340.1:0-3775 GCA_035563395.1 Solirubrobacteraceae bacterium | reverse complement strand
CCTCGATCCCGCCCTTCTGCGTCCCGGCCGCTTCGACCGTCAGATCACCGTCGACCGGCCCGACCGCAAGGGCCGCGCGAAGATCCTCGAGGTCCACACGCGCGGCAAGCCGCTGGCCAAGGAGATCGACATCGACGCGCTTGCCGGCCAGACGCCGGGCTTCACGGGCGCCGACCTCTCCAACCTCGTCAACGAGGCCGCGCTGCTGGCCGCGCGCACGGGCAAGAAGGAGATCACGCAGATCGAGCTCGAAGAGGGCATCATGCGCGTGGTCGCCGGGCCGGAGAAGAAGACCCGCGTGATGGGAGAGAAGGAGCGCCTCGTCACCGCGTACCACGAGATGGGGCACGCGATCGTCGGCCACTACCTCGAGCACGCCGACCCCGTGCACAAGATCTCGATCATCTCCCGCGGGCAGGCGCTCGGCTACACGATCTCGCTTCCGCAGGAGGACAAGTTCCTCACCACCAAGGCGGAGCTGCAGGACACGATGGCGATGACGCTGGGCGGCCGCGCCGCGGAGGAGATCGTCTTCGGCGAGATCACGACGGGCGCGTCGAACGACCTGGAGAAGGTCACCGCCACCGCGAAGCAGATGGTCATGCGCTTCGGCATGAGCGAGAAGCTGGGCCCGCGCGTGTTCGGCCACGACCACGGCCAGCCGTTCCTCGGCCGCGAGTTCTCCGCGGAGCCGGACTACTCCGACGAGATCGCGCGCGAGATCGACGACGAAATCCGCCGCATCGTCGAAGCCGCCCACCAGATGGCGAAGGACATCCTGAGCGACAACCGCGAGTCGCTGACGACCATCTCGGAGCTGCTGCTCAAGCGCGAGACCATCGAGCGCGAGGAGTTCGAGGCGCTGCTCGCCGGCAAGTCGGAGGAAGACGTGTTCGGTCCCGACGACACCACGGACGGAACCCCCGAGCGCCCGGAGCTGCCCTCGGCGGCCGACCGCGCGCCCGGCACGCCGCGCCCGCTCCCGCGCCCCGGCCTCGCCGGCGGCGCCGCCGAGGTGCGCGGCCTCGAGCTGCCCGAGAAGCCCGAGCTCGCCTGAGCGCCCGCCCGGGTGGCTCCGGCGTCACGCCGCATGCAGATCACCCGCAACTCGCTCGACACCACGCCGGGCCCCGGCGACTGGTTCACCGGCGCGGTCTTCATCGACACCATCGCCTCGCCGTCGCCGCCGTCGCGGCTTGCCGCCGCGAGCGTCCACTTCACGCCGGGCGCCCGCACGGCGTGGCACACGCACCCGTTCGGGCAGACCATCTTCGTCACCGAAGGGCTCGGGCTGTGCCAGCGGCGCGGCGGCCCCGTCGAGGTCATCCGGCCGGGCGACCGCGTCTTCTTCGAGCCGGGCGAGGATCACTGGCACGGCGCGGCGCCGAACCGGTTCATGACGCACGTCGCCATGCAGGAGGCTGACGACTCCGGCAGTCCGGTGGCCTGGGGCGAGCACGTCACGGACGAGGAGTACGCGGCGGCGCCCGCGACCGGCAGCTGAGAGGAGCCTCCGATGGAGCACCGGCCCCTGGGACGCACCGGCGTCACGGTCAGCTCGTTCTGCCTCGGCGCGATGATGTTCGGCGCGTGGGGCAACCCCGACCACGACGAGTCGATCCGGATCATCCACGCCGCGCTCGACGCGGGGATCGACTTCATCGACACCGCCGACGTCTACGGCGCCGGCGAGTCCGAGGAGATCGTCGGCAAGGCGCTCGCCGGCGGCAAGCGCGACGACGTCGTGCTCGCCACCAAGTTCCACGGCGCGATGGGCGAGGACCCCAACCGCCGGGGGAACTCGCGCCGCTGGATCATGCAGGCGGTCGAGGACTCGCTCCGGCGCCTCGACACGGACTGGATCGACCTCTACCAGGTGCACCGCTTCGACCCGGACACCGATCTCGAGGAGACCCTGAGCGCCCTCACGGACCTCGTCCACCAGGGGAAGGTCCGCTACATCGGCCACTCCACCTTCCCGGCGAGCCGGATCGCGGAGGCGCAGTGGGTCGCGCGCGACCGCGGACTCCAGCGCTTCGTCACCGAGCAGCCGCCGTACTCGATCCTCGTGCGCGCGGTCGAGAACGAGGTGCTCCCGACGTGCCGGCGCCACGGCATGGCCGTGATCCCCTACAGCCCGCTCACCGGCGGCTGGCTCTCCGGCCGCTGGCGCAAGGGGGGCGGGCAGCAGGGCTCCTCGCGCGCCGGCCGCCTGCCGGAGCGCTTCGACCTCGCGAATCCCGCGAACCAGCGCAAGCTCGATGCGGTCGAGGATCTCGCGCAGCTCGCCGGCGAGGCCGGGCTCACGCTCATCCAGCTGGCGATCGGGTTCGTCCTCAGCCACCCCGCCGTCACGTCGCCGCTCATCGGGCCGCGCACCATGGAGCAGCTCGAGAGCCAGCTCGCGGCCGCGGACGTGGTCCTCGACGACGCGATCCTCGACCGCATCGACGAGATCAACCCGCCCGGCACGACGATCAACCCGGCGGACAACTCGTGGGTGAACCCGGACCTGGAGCGCGCGAAGCGGCGCCGGTCTCGCGGCTAGCCGAGCGGGTGCGCCTCGACGCGGCTCGCCATCACGAGCCGGCGCGCGAGATCGACGGGCAGGAGCAGACGGTCGAGCGGGCGGGATCGCGCGGGAGTTCGAGGAGCGCGCCCGGGCGATGGGCGCCGCGGTCCCCGACCTGCGGTCCATCTCCTACGAGATCGACTCCCGAGGAGGCTTCAAGGTCGTGGCCGACCGGCTCGTCGAGGAGGCCGGCGTCAACCCGATGCTGCATCGCCTGTTCGCGGCGCCGATGCTGGACGGCGACGCGATCGCCGGCGTCGTCGTCGAGTCCGAGGCCGGTCTGGACGCGATCCTCGCCCGCCGCGTGATCGACGCGACGGGCGACGCCGACGTCGCCCACCGCGCCGGTGCCCCGACGGTCACGACGCCGGTCGAGGAGACGCAGGCGGCGTGGGCGATGTTCCGCCTTGCCGGCGTCGACGAGGCCGCCTCCCTCGCGCGCGTGCGCCAGGACCCGCAGACGTACGCCGGCTGGTCGAGCGGGGAATGGGAGATCGGGACCGCGGGCAAGGAGGACGCGCTCTTCTCGCCCTTCTCAGGACGCCGTTCTCGCAGGCGATCCGCGACGGCGTCATCCCTGCCGCCGTGCACACGATCGCCGGCACGCGGGGCGCCGTGCACGACAGCGGCGAGCTCACGCACATGAGCCTGGTCCACTTCGCCGGCTGCGACGGCACCGACCCGGACAGCCTGACCCGGTTCGAGATCGACGGCCGCCGGCAGGTCATGCTCGCCATCGAGGCGCTGCGGCGCTACACGCCGGGATGCGCGGGCGCACGGCTGCGCCACTTCGGCATGACGACCGGCATCCGCGACACCCGCAAGATCCACGCCGCCTACAAGCTCACCGAGACCGACGTCCGCGGCGAGGCGCGCCTCGCGGACTCCGTGCGCATCTACCGGGAGTTCATCGACGGCTACGGCGTGCTCGTGCTGCCGACCGCCGGCCGGTACATGCGCGTCCCGTACCGCGGGATGCTTCCCAAGCGCGTGCGCAAGCTCCTCGTCACCGGACGCGCCATCGGCGCCGACCGCATCGCCCACGCCGCCGCGCGGAACATGGCGTGCCGCGCGGTCGCGGGCCAGGGCGCCGGGGTCGCCGCGGCGGTCTCCGTGCGCTCCGGCCGGGAGCTCGACCGCGTCGACGTCGAGGCCGTCCACGCGGAGCCCGACCGCCAGGGCGTCCGCCACCGGTGACCGGGG
>DATMVH010000339.1:0-2927 GCA_035563395.1 Solirubrobacteraceae bacterium | reverse complement strand
CGCGCAGCCGCGGGACGACGCAGCGCGTCGCGCCGGTCCCTGCGCCCGCGGCGACGGTGCCGTCGCCGATGCGCCGCGGCGAGTCGCCGCTGCGGCGGTCGCCGCTCTCGCCGGTGCTCGAGTCCGAGTCGCTGGGCGTCGCGACGAAGTCCTCGACCGGAACCGGCGTGAGGTCCTCCGTGCTGACATAGAAGTCCCACGGCGGCAGCTCGTACGCCGCCGGCTGCGGGTCGTTGCCGGCCAGCGCGACGTCGTCGGCCGGCGGGACGTAGGGCTCCATCGGCGCGGGGCCCCCCGTGTCCGCGGGCGTGTCGCCCGAGCCCTGGTCGGGCGTGCCGTCGTCGTCGTTCGGCGAGCTCGTGCCGCCGTCGGGCGTGCTCGGCGTCTGCGGGATGGGGAGCGGGACGCCGCCGTCGCCGGAACCCTGGTCCGGAGTTCCGTCGTCGTCGCCGGGCGGGGTGGTGCCGCCGTCGGTGGGCGGGGTGGTGCCGCCGTCGCCGGGCGGGGTGGTGCCGCCGTCGCCGGGTGGCGTCCCCGTTTCGCCGTCGCAACCCTCGTACACGGCCGCGTCGCCCGGATCGCAGTCCTGCGTCTCGTCGCCGTAGCCGTCCCCGTCCGCGTCCGGCTCGACGTCCGCGCTCACGAGCGGCTCGAGGTCGTCGCGGAAGTAGGAGAACCCGCGCCGGTCGCCGTCCTGCATGCCGGGGAACCAGAAGTGCGTCTGCGCGCCGGGGCGCGCGCCGAGCGCGACGTGGCTGTCCGTGTCGCCGTCCACGGCGAGGAAGTCACCGGCCTGGATCGGGAGGCGCGTCTCGAACGTCGCCTCGCCGGGCGTGGTGAAGGTCGCCGGCCCGCTCGCCGGGCCGGCGACCCACACGTCCCCCTCCTGACGCACCAGCCGCAGGCGAACCGTGCCCTTGCCGTACGCGCGCCAGCGGACGACGACGCCGTCCTCCGGCGAGCTCGCCGGTGCGCCGTCGTAGGAGAAGAGCATCCGCGTGCAGCTCTCGCCGACCTCGCACCCGACGTCGTAGGCCACTGTGGCGGCGGCGAGGTCGCTGCCCACGGTCGCGGCTGCGTGGCCCGTGGCCGGGAGCGCGGCGAACAGCGCCGCAACGGCGAGGGCGAGGGAGAGGGTGAGGCGCGGCGCGGGCAGGCCGGCGGAGCGGGTGGGTCGCACGGCCGGAATCATCAGCGGGCCCGTTGAAGGTTCGGTGAACGCTTCGCGCGGGTTGCGTGGAGGCGCGGCGCGGCGGCGATCAGTGAACCCGGCTGCCGGCCCAGAACATCATGGCGAAGACGGCGGCGGCCGCCATGGCCACGACCACGATGACGATGTCCATGAGCATGCGGCCGATGATCGCGCCGGATCCGAAACGGCCGTTCATCGCCACCTCAAGATCGGCTCAGCGCGGCCGCGTCAGCGTCAGCCGCCACGCCTCGCCCTCGCGGCGCACGGCGAACGCGCACCCCGCGTCGGCTGCGACGGCGGCGAGGTCGATCGGGGACTCGGGGTCCGTGGCGAGCACGACGAGCGCGGCGCCCGGCGGCACGCCGGCCAGCGCCCGGCGCGCCTTGACGGCGGGCAGCGGGCACAGCAGGCCGCGGGCGTCGAGGACGGTCTCCATACGATCTCTCGCAGCATGATCGCGGTCATCCTCGCCTCGGGCCGCCTGGAGCGCCTCTACACCGGGCTCTCCCTGCTCGTGTCCGCCGCCGCGGAGGGCGAGCGGGCGTTCGGGCTCGCGACCTTCGGTGCGCTGCCCGTCCTGCTCGACGACGGGCTCGTCGCCAGCGCGCTGCGCCCCGAGGAGACGCCGGACCTCACCGAGCCCGGGCGGGCGCTGTTCGCCCGCACGCTCGGCGAGCTGGTCGAGACCGCGAGGGAGCTCGAGACGTGCCGGCTGTGGGCCTGCGCCGCGGCGGTGGAGACGACGAACGCGGCGCCCGCGGCGGTCAGGGAGCGCTTCGACGGCGTCCTGTCGACGCCGCGGTTCCTGCGCGAGACCGCGGGCGCCCGGCTGGTGGCGCTGTGACCCGGCGGCTCGCCGCCGTGGCCGCGCTGGCCGTCCTCGCGGGCTGCGGCACGCCGTCGCCGGACCTCTTCGAGGTGACGCGCACGGGCGCCGACCGGAACGCCAACGTCCGCCTGCTCGTGTCGGACGGCGGGACGGTGACCTGCAACGGCAAGGAGCACCCGCTCGACGCGAAGCGCCTCCTGGCGGCGCGCCAGCTCGCGCGGGACCTCGCCCCGCAGGCCGAGCTCGGCCTCGAGCTCCCGTCGGGACGCGGCACCCAGCTCGCCTACCGCGTCCGGCTGGAGGAGGGCACCGTCGCCTTCGGCGACCACTCCCGGGACGTTCCCGCGTCCTTCAACCGCGTGGTCGCGTTCACGAAGGACGTGACGGAGCGCGTGTGCGGGATCATGCGCTGACCGAGCCGAACCGGGGAGGAGCCGCATGAGCGCCACAGAGCTGTTCGCCGCCGTCCGCGCGGGCGATGCCGACACGGTCCGCGCCCTCGTCGCCGGCGATCCCGCCCTCGCCGCCGCCACGGACGAGCAGGGCCTTCCCGCCGTCCGCGTCGCCCTCTACCACCACCAGCGGGCGGCGCTCGACGCGCTGCTCGAGGCCGAGCCGGAGCTCGAGGACGCCGACGTCGTCGCGGTCGGCGACGTCGCCGAGCTGCGCCGGCGCCTCGCCCGCGACCCCGACCTCATCCACCTGCGCACCTCCGACGGCTTCACGCCGCTGCACTTCGCGGCGTTCTTCGGCGGGCCGGCGGTGGTCGACGTGCTGCTCGGCGCCGGCGCCGACCCCAACGTCGAGACGGACAACCCCATGCACCTGCGCCCCCTGCACTCCGCCGCGGCCGCGCGCGACGCCGCGTCGGCGCGGCTGCTGCTCGAGGCGGGCGCGGACCCCGAC
>DATMVH010000338.1:0-5355 GCA_035563395.1 Solirubrobacteraceae bacterium | reverse complement strand
TGCAGCTCGGCCGCGCGGCCGACGTCCTCCAGCCGCTGCGCGACCTCGCCGCCGAGCACCCGCACCGCGAGGCGCCGCGCCGGCTGCTGATGCTCGCGCTCTACCGCTGCGGGCGCCAGCCGGAGGCGCTCGCCGTCTACCGCGAGACGCGAGCGCGGCTGGCGGACGAGCTGGGGCTCGAGCCGAGCGAGGAGCTGCGGCGCCTCGAAGCCCAGATCCTCGCCCAGGCGCCGGAGCTCGACCTCGAGCCACCCCCGCCGGCGGCGACCGCCCCGCCTCGGGCCAAGACGATCGGCGAGCGCCGCCTCGTCAGCGTCGTCTGCGTCGAGCTGGGCGACCTCGGCGAGCCGCTCGACGTCGAGGCGCTCCACGCCCTCGTCCTCGCCTGCTGGCAGCGCTGCGCCGCCGTCTTCGAGTCCCACGGCGGCGCCGTCGAGCGCCACGGCGACGACGCGATCGTCGGGTCGTTCGGCGTCGCCGGCGTCCACGAGGACGACGCCCTGCGCGCGCTCGGCGCCGCCGCGGAGCTGCGGGACGCGAGCGACGTGGCGCTGCGCGTGGGCGTCGACACCGGCCAGGTGTTCATCGGCGGCGCGGCGGACGGGGCGCCCCTGGCGATCGGCGAGCCGGTCCGCAACGCCGCGCGGCTCGCGCGCATCGCCGCCGACGGCGAGGTCCTCTTCGGCCGCGAGACGTGGGCGCTCGCGCGCCACGCCGTGCGCGCCGAGCCGATCGGCACGGCCTACCGCCTGAGCGGCTTCGCGGAGGCGCCGGTGACGGGCGAGCCGCCGTTCGTCGGCCGCGCCGCCGAGCAGCGGGCGCTCGCCGAGGCGCTCGCGCCGCCGGACCGGTGCCGGCTGGTGACGGTGATCGGCGCGGCGGGCGTCGGCAAGTCCCGGCTCGCGCGCGAGGTCGTGGCGAGGTCCGGCGCCCGCGTCCTGGTCGGGCGCTGCCGGGCGTACGGCGAAGGCGTCACCTACGGCCCGCTGGCCGAGATCGTGCGCCAGCTGCCCGAGCAGCCCCTCGACCCGGCCGTTCGGAGCGCGATCGGCACCGCGGACGCGCCGCGCCGCGCCGAGGAGACCGCGCTCGCCTTCCGGCGCCTGTTCGAGCGGCTCGCCGCCGAGCGACCGCTCGTGCTCGTGCTCGAGGACATCCACTGGGCCGCGCCGACGCTGCTCGACCTGCTCGAGTACACCGCCACGTTCTCGACCGGGTTCCCGATCGTGCTGCTGTGCCTCGGCCGGCCGGAGCTGCTCGAGTCCCGCCCCGGCTGGCCGACCGCGATCGCGCTCGAGCCGCTCGGGGTGCAGGACTCGAGGGCGCTGGCCGAGCGCCTCGGCGCCGGCGCGGGGGCCGACCGGATCGTCGCGCTCGCCGAGGGCAACCCGCTGTTCCTCCAGCACCTCGTCGCCATGGGCCCCTCGGAGACGCTGCCGACCAGCGTCCGCGCGCTGCTCGCCGCCCGCATCGAGCAGCTGGAGCCGGACGAGCGCGAGCTGCTCATGTCCGCCTCGGTCGAGGGGCGCACGTTCCACGTCGACGCGCTGCCGGGCGGCGATCTCGCGACGCCGCTCGTGGCGCTGGCGCGGAAGCAGCTCATCCGCGCCGAGCCCGTCGCGCTCGCGGGCGAAGACGCGTTCCGCTTCGCCCACGCGCTGATCCGCGAGACGGCGTACGCCGGCCTGTCGAAGCAGCGCCGGGCCGAGCTGCACGAGCACGTCGCCCGCTGGCTCGCCGACCGCCCCGACGCGCTGGACGAGCTCATCGGCCACCACCTCGAGCGGGCGTGCGGGTACCGCTCCGAGCTCGGTCAGACGCCCGAGCTCGCCGGCGAGGCGGCGCGGCGGCTCGCCGCCGGCGCCCAGGCGGCGCTGACGCGCGGCGACATCCCGGCCGGGGCGGACCTGCTCGAGCGCGCGGTGGCGCTTTCGCCGGAGCCCGCGCTCCTGGCGGCGCTCGGCTCGGCGCTGTTCGAGGCCGGGCGGCTCGAGGACGCCGAGCGCGTGCTCGCCGACGCCGGCGACGAGGTCGGGCTGGAGGTCCTGCGACTGCACCTGGGCGGGACCGTCGCGCGCGCCCGCGAGGCCGCCGATCGGGCGCTGAAGACCTGCGCCGACGACCGCGGTCTGTGCCGCGCATGGCGGCTGCAGGCCTGGATCGCGTGGACCGAGAGCCGCGCCGCCGACGCCGACGAGGCGTGGGGTCACGCGCTCGAGCACGCACGCGACCCGCGCGAGCGCTTCCAGATCCTCGGCTGGCGCGCGTCGGCCGCCGCGTTCGGCCCGCTGCCGGTGCCGGAGGCGATCGCGCGATGCCGCGCGATCCGCGACGAGGTGCGCGAGAGCGCGGTGGCGCACGCCGTCGCGGCGCGGCCGCTCGCGCTCCTGCACGCGCTCGCGGGCGACGCCACGACAGCGCGCCGGCTCATCGAGGAAAGCAGCGCGGCGCTGGCGGAGCTCGGCCGCATGCACTCCGCCGTCTCCCACCACGAGGCGATCGTGCACATGCTCGCGGGCGACCCCGCCGCCGCCGAGCACCACCTGCGCCGCGGCATGGCGCGGCTGGAGCAGATGGGCGAGCGGGCGCTGCTCGCGACCACCGCCGCATGCCTGGGCCAGGCCGTCCTCGCGCAGGGCCGCGACGCCGAGGCGGAAGCGCTGTGCGAGATGAGCGCGGCCGATGCCGACGCCGACGACCTCATCACGCACGTGCTCTGGCGCGGGACGCTCGCGCGCGTGCTCGCGGGACGCGGGCACCTCGTGCAGGGCGAGGCGCTCGCGCGCGAGGCGGTCGCCTTCGCCGAGCGCACCGACGCGCTCGTCGACCACGGCGAGGCGCTGCTGGGATTGGCCGAGATCCTCGCCCTGAGCGGCCGCCCCGACGCCGCGCACGCCGCGGCGCGCCGCGCGCTCGAGCTCTTCGAGCGAAAGGAAGCGACGGTCCCGGCCGACCGTGCCCGCGCGTTCGACGCCCACATGGAGGTGCGATGCCCCGTTCCGAGTTCCTCGCTGCCAAGCTGATCGACGACCGAGCGCTGTTCGTGTCCGGCACGGTCACGCTGGACGAGGGAGAGGCCGCGCCGCAGGAGCGCATGCGCGTCGTCTGGGTCGTGCGGCAGGGGTGGCTGTTCGCGGGCGGGATGAACTTCGTCGGCGAGGACCTCACATGGTCGGACCAGACCGACCAGATCACGAGCCTCTGGTGGGCGAGCAAGGAGCTGCCCACGATGGTCGAGGCGACCGGGACCCTGATCGTCGAGCGCGACGAACGCGCCGCGGCGCCGGGCGGCCCCTCCGTCGCGCATCCCGACGCGTTCGTGTGGACGCAGTGGATCGAGCTGCACCCGTCGAGCCGCTGAGCACGTCCTGAGCGAGCGCGTGGCGATCGCCGCGGTCAAGCGAGCCCGGCCGCGCGCCGCAGCCAGTCCGCGGGATCGGCGGCGTGGTAGACGCGCTCGCTCGCCTCGATGCCGTCGAGGAAGGTGCGGTAGATCATCGCCTGGCGCAGCGCCGCGACGGGCGCGAGCAGGACGGCGGCGCGATCCGGGTCGCTGCCGGGGACGGCGTCGCGCCACAGCCGCGACCACTCCGCGCGCACCGCGGCCCGGTCGGCGGGCGCGACGCGCTCGAGGAACGCCGCCTGGTCGAGCAGCGGGTGCCCGAGGCCGCAGTCGCCCCAGTCGAGCAGCACGAGCCGCTCGTCGTCGCCGCGCACGTTGCCCGGGTGGAAGTCGCCGTGCACGAGCGACTCCGGCACGCCGCAGCCGGCGACGGCGGCGAAGCGCTCCTCGAGCCCGTCGAGGAGCCGCGCCAGCGCCGAGCGGGTCTCCGCGTCCAGCTCGCCGGCGGTGCGCGCGAACACGTCGCGGGCCGGGGCGGTGAAGGCCGCCGGCCGCCAGTCCGGCAGGTCGACGCCGGCGAGCTCTCCGAGCCGCGACGACCACGCCACCTGCAGGCCCACGAGCATCCGCACCATGTCGAGCAGGCGCGGCAGCGGCGCCGCCCACTGGTCCTCCCCGGGCACGTGGTCGAGCAGCACGCGCGGCCCGTCGGCGGCGATCAGCGGCGGGACGACACGCGTGTCCAGCCGCGCGAGCATCGCGCCCTCGTGGCCGAAGAACGGCGGTACGACCTTCAGCCACGCGGCGCCCTCGCCGGCCGGCAGCCGCCACACGCTGGAGAGGTTCCACGTGCGCATCTGCTCCGCCGGCGCGGTCCGCGGCGTCCCGCGCCGCCGGAGCACGCGGTCGGCCCAGGCGACGTCCGCCCGCGGCCCGCCGGGCCGCGCGTACGGCAGTCGCAGCGGGTCGTCGCGCAGCGCATCGCCCGTCCACGGCGCGAGCGGCACGCCGGGCGGTCGGTCCACCTCGGCGAGGTACGCGACCCGACCGCCCGCGGGCGGGTACGCGTCCCCGCACAGCAGCCGCAGCACCGTGACCTCCACCCCGTGCCGCGCTCGCGCCGCGCGCACCACGGGAGCCGCTTCCTGCCACCACGCCACGTCGACCGTGAACGGCGGCAGCGCGCCGAGCACGCGGCCGTTCCCGTCGCACAGGACGAGCGTGACCTCGCGCGGCGGGGGCGTGTCCACCCGCGCAGCCTGCCACGCGGAGCGCACGGGTGCGACGATCTCCGATGCGTGAGCGAGGTGCGCACGGCTCACACCGCCGACCTCGACGCCGCCACCCTGCGCGCGGCGCGCGCGCTGCTGGACGCGGTGTTCGAGGGCGAGTTCAGCGACCACGACTGGGAGCACGTGCTCGGCGGCGTCCACGCGCCGGCGTGGGACGGCCACCGGCTCGTCGGGCACGCGGCCGTCGTGCAGCGGCGTCTCCTGCACGGCGGCCGGGCGCTGCGCGCCGGCTATGTCGAGGGCGTCGGGGTCTCCCCTGCCATGCGCCGCCGCGGCCTCGGCGCCGGGCTCATGGCCGCGATGGAGCGCGTGATCGCCGGCGCCTACGAGCTCGGGGCGCTCGCCGCCGCCGAGCCGGCCGCGAACCTCTACGCGGGGCGCGGGTGGCGCCGCTGGGAGGGGCCGACGTGCGCGCTCACGCCCGGCGGCATCGTGCGGACGGCCGAGGAGGACGGGACGATCCACGTGCTGCCCGCCGGCGTCGCGCTCGACCTGTCCGGGAGCCTGACGTGCGACTGGCGCGACGGCGACGTGTGGTAGAAGCCAGACCGGTGCGGGTGGCCGTGATCGCCGACGACCTGACCGGCGCGGCGGACGCCGGCGTCCAGTTCGCGCGCGCCGGCCACCGCGCGGGGGTGGCGTTCCCGGGCGCGCCGCTGCCGCCCGACCCGGACCTGGACGCGGTGATCGCCGACACCGGCTCGCGCGCGCTCGCGCCCG
>DATMVH010000337.1:0-3123 GCA_035563395.1 Solirubrobacteraceae bacterium | reverse complement strand
GAGCGCCTCGGGCGAGACGGCCGACGCGCCGGGGTCGGCCTCCGCCCCGAGGCGCGCGCGCAGGTCCGTGACCCAGTTCGCGGCCGTGCGGCCGTCGCCGCCGTCGGAGGCGGCGGCCGCCGCGACCGACTCGAAGTAGTCGCCCCACTGCGGCTCGTAGGCGAGCAGCCGCGCGGGGTCGGGCGCGAGCCCCCAGTCGCGCTCGTAGCGCTCCGCGCGCGCCGCGGGCAGCTCCGGCAGGTCCGCGCGCGCGGCGGCCAGCATCTCCGCCGTCGCCACGACCGGCACCAGGTCGGGCTCGGGGAAGTAGCGGTAGTCGTGCGCCTCCTCCTTGGAGCGCAGCGGGCTGAGCCGGCCCGTCGAGGGGTCGAAGTGCAGCGTCTCCTGCACGACCGGCTCGCCCGCCTCGAGCAGCGCGACCTGCCGCTCGATCTCCGCGTTGACCCCCTGCATGAGGAAGCGGAACGAGTTCATGTTCTTCAGCTCGGTCTTCGTGCCGAGCCGGTCGGATCCCGCCGGGCGCACGGACACGTTGGCGTCGCAGCGCAACGACCCCTCCTCCATGTTCACGTCGCTCACGCCGAGCTGGCGCAGCGTGACGCGGAGGAGGTTCAGCCAGTCGCGCGCCTCCTCGGCCGAGTGCAGGTCGGGCTCCGTGACGATCTCGGCCAGCGGCGTGCCGCCGCGGTTGTAGTCCACGATGCTCGCGTCCGCGCCGTGGATCCGGCCCGACGTCCCGACGTGGACGAGCTTGGCGGCGTCCTCCTCGAGGTGGATGCGGTGCAGGCGCACGTCCCCGAGCCGCCCGCCCGTGCACAGCGGCACGTCGTACTGGGAGATCTGGTAGCCCTTGGCCAGGTCGGGATAGAAGTAGTTCTTGCGGTGGAACAGCGAGCGCGGCGCGATCTCGCAGCCCAGCGCGAGCCCCATCATCAGCCCGAAGTGGATCGCCCGCGCGTTCGTCACCGGCAGGGTGCCCGGGAGGCCGAGGCAGACCGGGCAGGTGCGGGTGTTCGGCGGCTCGCCGAAGGACAGCTCGCAGCTGCAGAACATCTTCGTCCGGGTCGCGAGCTGGACGTGGATCTCGAGCCCGATGACGGGCTCCCAGCTGCCGGTCATGGTCGCCTCCACGGCGCGGAATCGAACCCGATCGCCGCCTCGAGCGCGTGCGCCGCGTCGAGCAGGGCGTTCTCGCTGAACGCCGGCCCGGCGAGCTGGAAGCCCACGGGCAGCTCCTCGCTCAGCCCGCACGGCAGCGAGATCGCCGGGATCCCGGCCAGCGACATCGGGACGGTGCAGAAGTCGTTCAGGTACATCGCGAGCGGGTCGTCGGCCTTCGCTCCGAGCTCGAAGGCGACGCCCGGGCTCGTCGGAGTGGCGATGAAGTCGAACCGCTCCCAGGCGTCCTTGAAGTCCTGCGCGATCAGCGTGCGCACCTTCTGCGCGCGCCCGTAGTAGGCGTCGTAGTAGCCCGACGAGAGCGCGTAGGTGCCGAGCATGATGCGGCGCTTGACCTCGGCGCCGAAGAAGCGCTCGCGCGTCTCGGTGTACATGTGCAGCAGGTCGCGCGGGCCGTCCGCGCGGCTGCCGTAGCGGACGCCGTCGTAGCGGGCGAGGTTCGAGGAACACTCGGCGGGAGCGATCAGGTAGTAGGCCGCCAGGCCGTGCGGCGCGTGGGGCAGGCGGCACGGCTCCACCTCGGCGCCGAGGTCGCGCGCGCGATCGAGCGTCTCCCGGAAGGCTGCCATCACGCCCGGCTCGATGCCCTCCCCCGCGAGCTCCTCCGGCACGCCGAGCCGGAGGCCGCGCAGGTCGGTGCGCTCAGGCAAGCGGACCGGCTCGGGCAGGCCGAGCGCCGTCGAGTCGCACGGGTCGGCGCCGGCCATCGCGCCCAGCAGCAGCGCGGCGTCCGTCACGTCGCGGGTGAACGGGCCGGCCTGGTCGAGCGACGAGGCGAAGGCGATCATGCCGTAGCGGGAGATCGCGCCGTAGGTGGGCTTGAGGCCGACGATGCCGCACAGCGCCGCCGGCTGGCGGATCGAGCCGCCGGTGTCCGTGCCGATCGCCCACGGTGCGCTGCCGGCCGCGACCGCGGCCGCGGAGCCGCCCGACGAGCCGCCCGGCACGCGCCCGCGGTCCCACGGGTTGAGCGTCGGCCCGTAGCCGGAGTTCTCGGTGGAGGACCCCATCGCGAACTCGTCCTGGTTCGTCTTGCCCAGCAGCGGCGCACCGGCCGCCTGCAGGCGCTCGATCGAGGTCGCGGTGTAGGGCGGGAGGTAGCCCTCGAGGATGCGCGAGCCGGCCTGGCTCGGCACGCCCTCGGTGCAGAACAGGTCCTTGACGGCGACCGGCACGCCGCCGAGCGCGCCGCCGGCGGCGCCATCCGGAGGCTCGGCCGCGCCGGAGACCCACGTGTAGGCGTTGAGGTCGTCGGCGAGCGCCCGCTCGCGGTACGCGCTCCAGAGCTCGGCGGCGTCGAGCTCGCCCGCGCGGATTCGCGCGGCCGCCGTGGCCGCGGTGAGGCGCAGCGCGTCGCTCATGCCGGCGCCGGGCCGGGGCTCGGGACCCGGAAGCCGCCGCGGTCGACGTCCGGCGCCTGGGCGAGCGCGACCTCGGGCGACAGCGACGGCCGCGGCTCGTCGGCGCGCAGCGCGTTCTCGATCGCGACGACGTGCGAGGTGGGCGGCACGCCGGCGAGGTCGCCCAGCTCGGCGATCTTCTCGATGTGGTCCAGCACCTTCGAGAGCTCCGCGCTCATGCGATCGACTTCCGCGTCCTCGAGCTCGAGCCGCGCGAGCCGCGCGACGTGCAGCACCTGGTCGTGGGAGAGCATTCGGACCTGAGTTTAGGCCGAGCGCGCGGTCAGGGTGGGGGCGCGGGGAGCGCCTGCACCGACGGCGCGCCGGCGCCGGGGAGCCGCTCGGCGCGCATCGAGCGGTAGCCGCCGACGACGACCACGAGCGCGGCGCCGAGGCCGAGCCATGCGCCGCCGTGCACGTCGGCGAGCGGGCCGTCCCCCGGCGGGTCGGCGAGCCGGTAGGCGACGAGGAGCGTCGCGAGCGCCCCGGCCGGCACGGTGAGGACGCTCAGCGCCACGGGCACCGCCGGGCTGCGGCGCGAGAT
>DATMVH010000336.1:0-2704 GCA_035563395.1 Solirubrobacteraceae bacterium | reverse complement strand
CGCCGTGCCGCCGCAGCCCGACCAGGCGATCGCGAGCCCCGAGTCCACGACGGCGGAGTGAGCGGCGCCGGGCGCGGCCTTCCGGCGGTCGTCCGCGCTCGCACTGCCGCACGAGGGCGTACGGTGCCGCAGCACGATGCTGCCCGACCGTCGTCCGCCGCGCTCGCCGGACGCCGGCGCGCGGTCTACCTCCTCGACCGCGACCCGGATCTCGGGCGCCTGCTCGCGCCGCCGCGCGCCGCGTCGGCACGGGCGGCGGTGCGCGCGCCGGTGACGACGATCGCGACCGGGCCGTGGGGCCGGGCGGAGGCCACCGCGGGCAAGAGCATCCTCGTCCTCGACGGTCTGCTGCTCCGCGAGGTCCTCGTCGCCGACGACTCCGCCGCCGAGGTGCTCGGGCCTGGCGACTTCGTCGAGGTGTCGGCCGACGCGAGCGGCTCCTGCCGTCGGCGGTCCGCTGGACGGCGATCGCCCGCGCCGGGGTCGCCGTCATCGACCCGGAGTTCGAGCGCACGCTGGTCGCGCTCCCCGAGATCGCGCTCGCGCCGAGTCGCGGCGCACCCTCGAGGAACTCCTGTCCACGCGTGCGGAGACGCGCGCGTCTCGCGACGACCTCCGCGGCCGGCGGGAGGCGAGGCTGGCGGCGCCCGACGGCTCCCCCGGCACGGCGGGCGCCTGACACACGCCCGCGGCCCGCGCCCCGTGTGTGCGCGGTGTCACATCGCCGGGGTTTGCGCGCCCCGCGCCTCCGGGGAGAAACCAGGTTCCCACCGCCTAAGCCGAGGTGTGTTCCTCGCGAGGCGCCGCGGCCGGGGATCGGGATCCCCACCGCTCCGGCCGCTTTCCCCGTACCACCCGCTCCCCAGTAGATAGAGACATGAACAAAGCAAGAGAGATCGGCGCGTACCTCGGGCTCGTGCTGCTCGCCGTCTGCGTCCTGTCCGCCGCCGTCATCGGCGCGAACATCGCGGAAGGCCTCCTCAGCATCCCCGCCGCCATCGCCGCCGCCGTCGCCGCCTTCCAGGCGCTCAGGCGCGTCACGGGCCGCATCGTCGGCGCGGCGGTCGACTCGCTCTGACGCGCCGCCCTGGGCGTGCCGGGCTTCCGCCATGGGTAGGACGAGTGGCGGGAGAAAGGAGCACCGATGGGCGACGGAACCGCAGACGACGTCAAGGGCCGGGCCAAGGAGGCCGCGGGCGACCTCACCGACGACCAGAGCCTCAAGAACGAGGGCAAGGTCGATCGGGCGACGGGCAGCGTGAAGGACAAGGTCGGCGACGCCGGCGACAAGCTGAAGGACGCCGTCCGCCGCGATTGAGCGGTGCCGCCGCACGCGGCGCCGGGCATCGGCGCCGCGTGGCGGCGCGCCGCCGGCTCGTCAGACCGTCTCGGGCAGGATCGTGCGCTCCGTGCCCCGGCGCCACTCGACGAGCAGCGCGGTGGCGTCGTCGCGCAGCGCCCCCTCGCGCTCCTCGATGATCGCGTGACGCAGCCCGCGGAGCGTCTCCGGGGCAGGCAGCCCGTTGGAGGCCTGTCGCTCGACGAACTCCCCGAGCCGCTCGACGGTGAACAGCTCGCCGCCCGGCCGGCGGGCCTCGGTCAGCCCGTCGGTGTAGAGCAGCACCATGTCGCCGGGCTGCAGCGACTCGTCCTGCTCGACCGGCGGCGCGTCGGCGAGCCGCATGCCGAGCGGCGGCGCCGGCGTCGCGGCGAGCGTCTTGACGATCCGCCCGGCGCGCAGGAGCAGCGGCGGAGGATGGCCGGCGCTGATCCACCGAAGATGCCCCGACCCGACGTCGAGCTCGGCGATCACGGCGGTGACGAAGCGGCTCGACGGATACTGGTCGAACACCGCGGCGTCGATCGACGCGTACGTGGCCGCCAGACCCTCGCCGCGCCGGCGGCTGTGGCGGTACACGGAGAGGGCGAAGGCCGCGACGCCGGCGGCCGCCAGCCCGTGGCCCATGGCGTCGAAGACCGCGAGGTGGAGCCGGCCGCCGTCGTTGATCGCGTAGTCGTACGCGTCGCCGCCGATGTCGTAGCAGGGCTCCAGCATCGCGGCGAGGACGAAGTCGTCGCTGGCCAGCACGCGTGGGGGGACGAGCGTCCACAGCAGCTCGCTCGCGGTGGTCATCGGCCGGCGGCGGCGCAGCAGCTCGAAGTGGTCGCTGTAGAGGCTCTTCGCCGCCATCAGCGTCGCCGCCATGTGGGCGTAGCGCTCGCACACGGCCACGAGCGCCGCGGGCAGCGGCTCCGACCGCTCGCCGAACACGATCTCCATCGTCCCGAGGCGGTCCGTTCCGTCGAGCAGCGGCAGCCACAGGCGGCGCCCCCGGCCGCCGTCACCCTCGACGTCGACGATGGCGCCGGAGCCGAACGCGCGGCCGGCGACCGTGCCCATGACCGGCACGGGGTCGCGCCGGTCCGGGCCCGGGACGGGGGTCAACATCGCCTGCTCGTAGTCGACGACGTACAGCACGAGGCCGTCGGCGCCGATCGTGCGCGCCTCCTCGGCGACCACGGTGGCGAGCTCGGGCGCGGCGCTGAGATGCGTACGTCGCAGGACCTCGTGCAGCATCTCGGCGGCCAGCCGGTTGATGTCGGTGACGGTGGGTTCGGTCATCCGCGAGGATGGTCGCCTGCCCGGACGGCGGGTCCGCCGAGCGGTGCAGCGGATCGTGCCGCAACGTCACCCAGTACTTCC
>DATMVH010000335.1:0-3701 GCA_035563395.1 Solirubrobacteraceae bacterium | reverse complement strand
GGCGCCGCGCCGCGGACCCGGCCGGCGCGGCTCGAGCCCGGCCGCGCGGATGGCGGCGTCGAAGCTGCCCCCGAACGGGCGCTTGGCGGCGTTGGTCGACGGCCAGACGCCCGCGCGGTAGCGCTCGGCGCGCCACTCCTGCGCGCGCCAGCGGGCCAGCGACGGGTTCCAGTCGGCGGAGCACGGCGGCTCGCCGTAGCGCGCCTCCCACTCCAGGATCTTCTCGATGATGGTCTCGCGGGACCAGCGCCGTACCCGGCGCCCGCCCGCGCTGGTCGCGGACGGGGCCATGACAGGACTCGTCCGCTAGCCGCGCTTGGCGTTCGTCGTCGGGAGCATCATGCGCGCCGCGACGGCAGCCGGCGCCCGGCCCGAGAGCGGTGCGGGCACGTGGAGGAGCCGGAGGAAGGTGCGGCGCTGCATGGGTCCGGCCGACGGTAGCGGACGCGTGCGGGCGTGTCCAGCGGCCCCCGCGCCGGTGCAGGTTCGAATCCGTCTGCCACCCTTGGCGCACCCAACCCCGGAGGTGCCGCTATGACGAACGACGACAAGCCGCGCAAGGCCGAGGACACGCCGGGCGAGCCGGGTGCCGAGGGCGGCACGAGCGGCTCCAAGGACACCCCGCCCCCGCTGCCCAGCGAGGGCGACGACACGCCGCTGGGCGACACCGATCAGCACTCCGACGCTCCAGCCTGACGGCGCGGGCGACCGCCGCCGCCTCTCCCCACTCTCCGTCGCGGGGCTGCTGGTCTCGCTCGTGTGCGTGGCGGGGGTCGTGTGGTGGGCGCTCCGCCAGCCGCCGCCCGACCTCCCGAGCGCGCCCGGCGAGTGGGGCGCGCTCGCCGCCGCGATCGCCCTCTACGGGCTCGCCACCGTCGTGCGCGGCGAGCGCTGGCGCGTGCTCCTGCGCGAGGACGGGGCTTCGCCCGGTCGGGGCGACGCGCACGGGTTGAACGTCGTGGGCTACATGGCCAACAACATCCTCCCCGCGCGCGCCGGCGACGCGTTCCGCGTGTTCCTGATGGCGCCGCGCGCGCGGGCGAGCCGGCGCACCGTCGCGGGCACGCTGCTGGCCGAGCGCGTGCTCGACGTCGGCGTGATCCTCATCCTCTTCGTCGTCGTCGGCTACGGGCTGCTCGGCGAGGTGGGCGCCGGCAGCGTCGGCTGGATCGCGCTGGCCACCGCGGTCGCGCTCGCCGCGGCGGCCGGCGCGGTGGTGCTCGTGCGGCGCAACGAGCGGCTGCACCGGATGGCCGGCCCGGTCCTCTCCTCGACGCTGCGGCTGCGCGGCCGCCACGGGCTGTCGCTGCTGGCCGCGACGTTCCTGATCTGGGCGATCGAGGCGGGCGTGTGGATGGCCGTCGGGCGTGCGGCGGGCTTCCCGATGGACCCGATCGAGGGCTGCTACCTCGTGGCGCTCGCCAGCGTGTTCGCGCTGATCCCGTCCGGGCCGGGGTACGCCGGCACGCAGGACACGGCGGCGATCATCGGCATCAAGGCGCTCGGCGGCACCGGCTCGCAGGCGGTCGCCTACCTCGTGCTGCTGCGCTTCGTCATCGTCCTCCCCATCACCCTGGTGGGTCTCGGTCTCATGGCCGTGCGCTACGGCGGCCTGCGCCGCCTGCGCCGGGCCTCGTCGGCATGACGGTGCTCGCCGAGACCCGTGGCCGGCGCGGCACGACGACCGACCGCCGCCGGGTCGAGCTGCTCGCCTACGCGCTGCTGTGCGCCGCCGCGCTCGCCGTGCGCGTGATCGCCCTCGGCGACCGCCCGTACCACCACGACGAGAGCCAGGACGCGTACTTCTCCTGGATCTTCCGGACGACCGGCGACTACGAGTACAACCCGCTCCTTCACGGGCCGGTGCGGTTCTACCTCACCGCGTTCGTCTATCTCGTGGCCGGCGACAGCGACGCCACGGCCAGGCTGGCGCCGGCGCTGATGGGCACGCTGATGGTGCCGCTGCCATACCTCCTGCGCGACGAGCTCGGCCGCGCCGGCGCGTTCGCGGCCGCGGTGGGCCTCGCCTTCGGCCCGTCGTTCCTGTACTTCAGCCGCTTCGCGCGCGAGGACATCTACGTCGCCTGCATCACGCTCGGGCTGCTCATCGCCACCTTCCGCTTCCTCGCCCGGCCGAGCCCCCGGCTGCCGCCGGCGATCGGCGCGCTGCTCGCGCTGTCGTTCGGGACGAAGGAGACGACGTTCATCACCGTCTTCGTGGCCGGGACGTTCTTCCTCGCCGTCCTCGCGCACCCGCGCCGGCGGGGGGCGGTGCTCGAGCCCCTCAAGGCCGTGGGCCTGGAGGCGTGGGGCTGGGGGCTGGCCGCGTTCGCCGCGGTCTTCACCGTGCTGTTCACCACCTTCCTCACGCATCCCGCGGGTTTGTGGGACGGCCTGTACGAGGGCCTCGCGTACTGGCTCGGCCAGCACGAGGTCGGCCGGGGCGGCGAGGCGTGGTTCTTCTACGTCGTCGTCCTGTTCGGCGTGGAGTGGCCGGTGCTGCTGCTCGGCGCCGTCGGCGCGGTCGTCGCGTTCCGGCGCCCGACGCTGCTGCGGCTGTTCCTCGCGTGGGACTTCGTCGTCTCGCTCGCGGTCTACTCGTGGGCGGGCGAGAAGTTCGCCTGGCTCGTCCTGCATCCGCTGCTGCCGCTGCTGCTGCTCGCCGGCCTCGGCGTGCAGGCCGTCTGGTCGGCCCGCGGGCGCGCCGCGGGACGCGCGGGCATCGCGCTGGTCGTGGCCGGCGCGGCGTATCTCGGCATCGCATCGTGGTGGGCGAACGCCGAGCACGGCGCCGATCCGCGCGAGCTGCTCGTCTCGACCCAGTCGGCGCCGGCGGTCGAGGGCGTGCGCGACGAGGTCGTGGCCGTCCTCGCCGCGGCGGAGCGCGAGGGCCGCGCGGCGCGGGTGGTGGTCGACAGCGCCGACGGCGCGACATTCCCCTGGGCGTGGTACTTCCGCGACCTGCCGAGCACCTTCGTCGACCTCTCGGCCGGCGGGGACGTGCCGTTCGACGCCGACGCCGCCATCCTCACGAGCGGCGGCCGCGAGCGCGTCCGCCAGCAGCTCGGCGGCTTCTCCGAGCGGCGCTTCCCGTTCCGCGTCTGGTGGGTGCGCGACTACGGCGCGATGTCCCCGGGCGGCTGGTGGCGCTGGTTCACCCGCCGCGAGCCGTGGAACCCGACGGGCGGGATGCCCGAGTGGCTCTACGTCCGGCGCGGGCCCTGAGCGAGGTCCCAGATCGTCGTGCCCGCCCGCGCGAACACCCGCCGGCCCAGCTGGTCCCACTTCGCCGCGCCGGCGTCCCCGTGGTCCGTCCGCTCGAGCGGGCCGGCGACGACGTAGCGGACGCCGTAGCGGCGCAGGAGCGGCCGCGCCTCCGCGGCGCCGCCCCGGTACATCCGCTCGACGTCGCGGGCGCGGGTCCCGGCGTCGTGCCCCCACTGGCGCTCGTGACCGGGCCAGCCGAGCACGGTCGGCAGGCCGGTGAAGGTGGAGATGCGGGCGTGGCCGAAGGCGGAGTAGTCCTCCCCCGCCGTCTCGAGCACGACGGACCCGGACGGCGCGTGCGCGTTCAGCCAGCCGATCGCGGCCACGTCGCCCGGCGCGCGCTCGCGCAGCCACCCGAGGCCGTCGAGCGTGGGCGAGCGCGCGAAGCCGGCGCGCGACGCGTCCGTGCCGGCGACCGGGTAGACGGCGGCGGC
>DATMVH010000334.1:0-7790 GCA_035563395.1 Solirubrobacteraceae bacterium | reverse complement strand
TGGGGCTCCTCGGCGCGGTCGGCCCGGCGCTCCGCGCGCCGCCGTGCCGCCCGGCGCTGTGCCTTGCGCCGCTGCGCCTGGCGCCACACCCGCGTCGGCACGAGCGCGCTGATCGTCTTGTAGCCCGTGAGGAAGAGGTAGGTCCCGTCGGAGACGACGGGGTCATAGCCGCCCTCCATCGGCCCGAACACCTTCCGGCCCGTCCGCGTGTCGAGCCCGAACGTCCGCCGCCGCCCCAGGCTGGCGAAGTACACGGTGTCGCTGACGATCGTGGGGGAGCCCGAGATCCGGCCGCCGGAGTTCCAGCTCCAGCGCACGGCGCCGTTGCGCGCGTCCAGGGCGTAGAAGGTGCTGTCGTAGGAGCCGAAGAAGACCGTCGGCCCCAGCCGCGGGACGTCCTGCACCGCGGCCGACGAGTAGACGTAGTTGCCCGTCTGGTGCGCCCACGCGAGCCGGCCCGTGTGGGCCGAGAGGGAGTACATCCGGCCGTCCGTGCTGCCGATGTAGACGCGCCCGAAGGCCACGGCCGCCGTGGCGTAGAACGTGCCGGAGCGGACGAGCCCCTGCGCGGACCCGTTGCTCCACACCCGGCGCCCGTTCGATACCCGGATGGCCTGCACCTGCCCGCTGTAGTCGCCGAAGTAGAGCTTGTCGTAGGCCATCGTCGGGCTGCCCTTGACCGACCCCGGCGCGCGGTAGCGCCAGACGATCCGCCCCGTCCCCTCGTCCACGCAGTAGACCGTCCCGTCCTCCGAGCCGAAGTACATCCGCCCCTTGTGGACGAGCGGCGAGGACTCCGAGCGGCTCGGCAGCGCCCGCGCCCAGCGGATCCGGCCGTCGCGCGCCCGCAGGGACAGCGCGCGCCCGGCCCCGCCCGGCGTCTCGAGCACCGTCACGTACAGGTTGCCGCGCTCGTAGGCGGGGGAGGAGGCGGCCAGCGTGCCGATCTTGCGCCGCCAGATCCGCCGCCCGGTGGTCTTGCGCCGCGCGACGAGCCAGCCGTCGTCGGCGAGCTGGAAGAGCACGCCGCGGGCGATCACGGGCGGGAACTCGAGCAGCTCGGTCGCCTTGCGGCGCCACACCCGCCGGAACGGGCCCTCGACCGGGTCGGCGGGCGTGAAGACGCGGCGGTGCTGGTCGGAGAAGCCGTACTGCGGCCAGACGAAGGTGTCGGCCCGGCGGCGCCGCGGCTCCGGCGTCGGCGTCGGCGTCGGGGTGGCCTTCGGGACGTCCTCGAACGGGACGTCGGCGTTGAAGACGTCGCCGGGCGGCCGCACCTCCTCCAGATAGAAGTACACGGCCGCACCGCCCACGACGAGGACGAGCGCGGCCACCGCGAGGAGCAGGCGCCGGCGGCGGAGCACCCGGTCATCCTACGAACGGGGGCGGCGCACGCCGGTATCACGGGGGCCGCGACTGCGCTCTTGCAGCCGTGGTGGCGATCAGCGGCGAGCCGCACCCGGTGGCCCGACCCGGAGGCACGAGATGCGCACGCGCCGGCCGCAGGAAGCCGAGCCGCCGCGCGGGCCGAGGCGCCGCCGGTGCTCGTGATTCGACCGCAGCGCGACGCCGAGGGGTGGTCCGCGATGCAGTTCGTCGAGACGAGGCTCGATCACGGTGCACGCCGACCCGGCCTCGGGACGCTGGTTCGCCGGCGTGCTCTCGTGCCGGCCGTTCGGCGCCGCGGTCGCGGGGGCAGTGGCCGTGGAGCACTTCGGAGGAGCCCCGCGCTGCGCGTGCCCTGGCGATGATCACCCCGCGACCCGGGCGCCGGCGGGCCGCGGCGCGGGCGTCTCTGCGCTCGCGACCGCCGCCGGAAGACGTGGGCCGTCACCGTGATCGCGACGGCGGCGTCCGCCTACGCCTCGACGCGTTCGCGGTCGTGGTCGGCGCGCTGCTGGTCGCCTGCGGTGTGTGCCGGCGCTGCTCGACCGCCCACTGCTGCCGGCCTTCCTCGCCGCCACCCACGCGGTCTGGGCGGCCGGCATGTGTGCGAGTCTCGCGGCGAACTGGTCGCTCCTGACCTGCACGGGCGCGTGCACCAAGCGCTCCGAAGGCCGCACACCGACATCGCGGGGGCGCGCACGCGCCGCTGGGCCGCGTCGGGTGCGCACGTCTCCAGCGAGGCGGTCGAGGAGGTGCCGTACGACGCCGCCGCCTCCGGCGCCACGCTCGCCGGCGATGCCGTCTCCGCCGGCGACGCGATCATCTTCCTCGCGAGACGACCCTCGGCGCGGCCGTCCAGCGGCCGGAGCCTGTGTCACCCTTCCCCGATCGCGCCGGCCGACCAGATCACGTCCCCGCCGCCCGTGCACCCGGACGACGACGTTCCGCCCCGGCCGGCGCGCCCCTCGGTGGACGAGGTGCGCGCCGCCGGGCAGCCGCCCGGCCTGCTCGACCGCGCCGAGGAGCAGTGGGCCGGCCGGCTCTACATGCGCCGGCTGTCCCCGCACGTCACGCGCGCGCTCCTGCGCACGCCGGTGACGCCGAACGCCGTCACGTGGCTGATGATCGCCACCGGCCTGCTCGCCGCCCTCGTGCTCACGCTCCCGGGTCTCGTCCCCGCCATCGCCGCCGTCGTGCTGATCCAGGTCCAGCTTTTGTGCGACTGCGTCGACGGGGAGCTGGCGCGCTGGTACCGCCGGCGCTCGCCCGTCGGCGTCTATCTCGACAAGATCGCCCACTACGCGACGGAGACGACGATCCCCGTCGCGCTCGGCATCCGCGCCGACGGGGGCTTCGGCGAGATCGGGACCTGGACCGTCTGGGGTCTCGTCGCCGCCATGCTCATCGCGCTCGTCAAGGCGGAGGCCTCGCTCGTGGACGTCGCCCGCGCCGAGGCGGGCCTGCCGCCCGTGCGCCACGTCCCGGCGGTGCGCGCGCCGCGCAGCGCGGGACTGCGGCGGCTCCGGCGGATCGTCGTCGCGGTGCCGTTCTTCCGCGCCTTCATCGCCGTGGAGGCGAGCCTGCTGGCACTCGCCGCGGCGGTGGCGGACGAGGCGGCGGGCGACCTCGCCGGCACGCGCGTGCTCGTCGCGGCGCTCGTCGCCGCCGGGGCGGTCACCGCGGCCGGGCATCTCGTGGCGATCCTGGCCTCCGACCGCCTGCGCTGAGCCGCGCTGGCAGAATGCCGCCGCGATGCGGCTGGTCGCGCTCCGGGGCGCCAACACCGTCGCCGCCAACGCGGCCGACGCCATCCTCGACGCCACCGAGGAGCTCATGCGCGCGCTGCTCGAGCGCAACCGCCTCGCGGCGGAGGATCTGGTGAGCTGCATCTTCACGCTCACGCCCGACCTCGACGCGGAGTTCCCCGCGGTCGCCGCCCGCCGCATGGGCCTGAGCGGCGTGCCGCTGCTCTGCGCGCAGGAGATCCCGGTGCCCGGCGCCATGCCGAGCGTCATCCGCGTGCTCATCCACGCGTACGCGCGCGACGGCCACGAGCCGCGCCACGTCTACCTCGGCGACGCGGTCGCCCTGCGGCTGGACCTGCAGGGCGCGCAGTAGGCTGCACCGCGTGCCCATGGAATTCGCGGAGCGGATCCGGCGGATCCCCGTCTACCCGGCCGCCGACGGCTACGCGCTCGCCGGCGACGTCGCGCTGCTCGCGTCGAACGAGACGCCCTACGCGCCGCTGCCCGCGGTCCAGCAGGCCGCCGTGGACGCGCTCGGCGGCCTCAACCGCTACCCCGACCCGACGAACGCGTCGCTGCGCACCGCCTTGAGCGACCGCTACGGCGTCCCGGCGCACCGCATCGCCATCGGCAACGGCTCCTGCGACATCCTCCTCGCGGCCGGCGAGGCCCTGCTCGAGCCGGGCGCGGAGATCGTCTACGCGTGGCCGAGCTTCAGCATGTACCCGCATCTGGCCGCCACCTCGGGCGCCCGGGCGATCGAGGTGCCGCTGGACGCCGGTCACCGCCACGACCTCGACGCCATGCGCAAGGAGATCACCGCGGCGACGCGGCTGGTGATCGTCTGCAACCCGAACAACCCGACGTCCACCGCGCTGCCGCTCGAGGAGATCGCCGGCTTCGTCGCCGCCGTGCCGCGGCACGTGGCCGTGATCGTCGACGAGGCCTACATCGAGTTCGGGCTGCTGCAGGACCCCGACGAGTCGATCGACCTGCTCGCCCGCCACCCCAACCTCGTCCTGCTGCGCACGTTCTCGAAGGTCTACGGGCTGGCCGGGCTGCGCGTCGGCTTCGGGCTGTGCGGCTCGGAGGACTTCCGCATCGCCGTCGACCAGGTCCGCCAGCCGTTCTTTTGCAACGCGGCCGCGCAGGCCGCGGCGACCGAGGCGCTGCGCCATCAGGACGAGGTCGCCCGCCGCGTGGAGCGCAACCTCGCCGAGCGCCTCGGGCTGGAGGACGGGCTGCGGCGGCTCGGCGTCGAGCCGGCGGAGTCGCACGCGAACTTCGTCTGGTTCGACCTGCCCGGGCGCGACGACGCCGACGAGCAGCGCACCGCCGAGGTCGAGCGGGAGATCATCCGCGGCCTGGCCGACCGCGCGATCCTCGTGCGCTCCGGCACGGCGCTCGGGCGCACCGGCGCGCTGCGCGTGACCGTGGGCACCGAGGCGGAGAACACCCGGTTCCTCGAGGCGCTGGGCGCGGTCCTCTGAGCGAGGGCTTCCGGCAGCGCCCGTACGTCCTGCGGGCGGACGCCAAGGAGGTCGTGTTCGTCCGCCACGCCGAGTCGGCGGCCGCGCATCCCGGCGTCCCCTTCCCGGTGATCGAGGGCGGCCACGCCGACCCGCCGCTCCACCCCGACGGCGAGCGGCAGGCGGAGGCGGTCGGCGCCCGCCTCGCCGCCGAGGCGGTCACGGGGCTCTACGTGACGCCGCTCGTGCGCACGCACCAGACCGCGGCGCCGCTCGCCGCCCGCCTCGGCCTCGAGCCGGTCGTGATCCCGGAGCTGCGCGAGGTCCACATGGGGGAGTGGGAAGGCGGCGAGTTCCGGATCCGCTTCGCCCGCCACGATCCCCTCGCGCTGCGCGTCCTCCGCGAGCAGCGGTGGGACCTCATCCCGGGAGCGGAGCCGATGGCGGCGATGCGCGCGCGGGTCCGCGCCGGGCTCCGGCGCGTGCTCGACGCGACGGCGCCGGGCACCACGGCGGTCGTGGTCGGGCACGGCGCGGTGATCGCCGAGCTCCTGCACCAGGCCACGGGCAGCGAGCCCTTCGCCTTCGTCCAGATCGCGAACGGCTCCATCTCCCGGCTCGTCGTCCGCCCGAGCGGGCGTCAGGTGCTGCAGTCGTTCAACGAGACCGCGCACCTCTGAGGGCGCGCATCGCGGCGCGCCGGTCGGCCTTCGACGCGCGATCGAGGGTCAGCACGCCGTCGAGGTGGTCGAGCTCGTGCTGGAGGAAGCGCGACTCGGGGGCCGGCGCGTCGATCGTGACGGGGTACCCGCTCGCGTCGAGCGCGCGGACGCGCACGGCGACGGGGCGCTCCACCGCGATCCACACGCCGGGAATGGACAGGCAGCCCTCCTCCGCGACGGCCGTCTCCGCGCTCGCCCACGCGAGCTCCGGGTTGACCAGCGCGCGGACCGGGCCGAGGCCCTCGCCCGCGTCGAGGCGGTAGACGAACACCCGGCTGAGGATCCCGACCTGCGGCGCCGCGAGGCCGGCCTCCATCGCGTCCTCCAGCAGCCGCGTCATCGCCCGGATCTGCGCGGTGACGGCGGCGTCGACGGCGGCAACGGGCCGCGCGCGGCTGCGGAGCACCGGGTCGCCGTACTTGCGGACCTGGGCGAGCGCGGCCTCGCGCCGCGCGAGCTGGGCGGGGGTCGGCTGCTCGGCCGTGGTCACCCGGGCGAGTCTAGGACCGCCGGGTGCGGTTCCGCCGCGGAGGCCGCGGGTAGCTCCGGCCCGTGGCCGTCCGCTCGCCCGCTCCCGCCGGCACCGCCGCCCCGCCGCGCGCGCCCGGGTTCGTGATGGGACTGGGGCTCGGCGGGTTCGTCGACGGCATCGTCCTCCACCAGGTGCTCCAGTGGCACCACCTGCTCACGGGCGACCGCGGCGGCGAGCCGATGACCACCGTCGCCGGCCTGGAGGCCAACACCCTGGCCGACGGCGTCTTCCACCTGGCGACCTGGGGGCTCGTGGCGGCCGGCATCCTCATGGCCGTGCGCGCGTGGCAGCGGCGGGCGCCGGCGCCGGCCTGGCGCACGCAGATCGGGATGACCCTCGCCGGCTGGGGGACGTTCAACCTCGTCGAGGGCCTCGTCGACCACCAGCTGCTCGGGCTCCACCACGTGCGCGACGACCTCGGCGGGCCGCTGGGCTGGGACCTCGCCTTCCTCGCGTCCGGGGTGGTGCTCCTCGCCGCCGGCCTGGCGCTCGCGCGCCGCGCGCCCGCCGTGACGCGCGGATGACAGCCGCTTGGGGTTCGGTGCCGTTGCTGGTACAAATCAGGAACCGAGCCCCGCGATGACCGATCGACCCGCACACGCCCGCCGCACCGCTCTCGGTCGTCGCCGCTCCTACGGCTTCTCCTATCGCGCCTGGCGATTTAGCTAGGCGCTCGGCCGGCGTCCCCGCCGCGGGGACGCGCCGTCCGGAATCTCGGGCCCTCGGGCCGAGCGCCGCCCACCGCCGCAGTTCGTACCTTGTCCAGGCGAATGTCCCGAGGAGCCCGAGAACCATGATGATCGTGATGCAGGCGACGGCCACGGAGGAGCAGATCCAGGCCGTGATCGACCGGATCCAGTCCTGCGGCGCTCGTGCGCACCCGTCGCGCGGCGAGGAGGTGACGGTCATCGGCGCCATCGGGGACCGCGAGCACGTGGCCAGACTCGGGCTGGAGGGCGCGCCGGGCGTCGAGCAGGTCGTGCCCATCCTCAAGCCGTACAAGCTCTCCTCCCGGCAGCTCAAGGGCAAGGAGCGGACGGTCATCGAGGTCGAGGGCCGGCGCATCGGCGGGGAGCACTTCTCGCTGATCGCCGGGCCGTGCACGGTCGAGTCGCGCGACCAGACGCTGACCGCGGCGCGGCTCGTGGCCGCGGGCGGCGCGAGCTTGTTCCGCGGCGGCGCCTACAAGCCGCGCTCCTCGCCGTACTCGTTCCAGGGCCTCGGGCAGGAGGGGCTGCGCCTGCTCGCCGAGGCCAAGGCGGAGACCGGGCTGCCGATCGTCACGGAGCTGATGGACGCGCGCGACGTCGAGCCCGTCCTCGAGGTCGCCGACGTCATCCAGGTCGGCGCGCGCAACATGCAGAACTACGCGCTGCTCTCGGAGATCGGCCGCACGGGCCGGCCCGTGCTGCTCAAGCGCGGGCTCTCGGCCACGCTCGAGGAGCTGCTGATGGCGGCGGAGTACGTGCTGAAGGAGGGCAACCCGAACGTGCTGCTGTGCGAGCGCGGCATCCGCACCTTCGAGACGGCGTACCGCTTCACGCTCGACCTCCAGGCCGTCCCGGTGCTGAAGGAGCTCAGCCACCTGCCGGTGGTCGTCGACCCCAGCCATGCCGCGGGGCGCCGGTCGCTCGTGGAGCCGCTGTCGCTCGCGGCCGCCGCGGCGGGCGCCGACGGGATCATCGTCGAGGTCCACCCGCAGCCCGACGAGGCGATCTGCGACGGCCCGCAGCAGCTTCACGCCGACGGCTTCGCCGAGTACGCCGAGAAGGTCGAGCGCGCCGCCGCGGTCGCCGGCAAGGTGCTGTCGAACACGCCCGCGTGAGGATCGCCGTCCTCGGCGTCGGGCTGGTGGGCGGGTCGGTCGGGCTGGCCGCCCGCGCGCGTCTCGGCGCCGAGGTCGTGGGCTGGGACCCCGGCGCCGGCGTGCTGCCCG
>DATMVH010000333.1:0-5503 GCA_035563395.1 Solirubrobacteraceae bacterium | reverse complement strand
CGGCCGGCCGCCGGGGCCGACCTCCTCGCCCAGCTGCGCGACGCCGGTCAGGCCGACGGCGTGGTCGACGGCCTGGTCCTCGCGCCGGCGGCCGCCCCCGAGCTCGAGCACCGCGACCCCCACCTCGCGCACCGCGATGCGGCTCACCGGGCCGGTCTCCGCCGGAAAGGCCTCGACCACCACCGGGGCCGCCGGCAGGTGCCGGCCGGGGTCGTCGAGGAGGTCGAGCGGAGCGCCGAGGGCCGCCGCCATGCGCGCGAAGCGCTCCGCCGCGGCGCCGGACGTCAGCGCGTCCCCGGCCGCGGCGCGGGCCTCGTCCTCGCCGGGGTGCAGCCCGCCGAGTCGCAGCAGCGTCGCCGACAGCGCGAGCGTGACCTCCACGAGGCGGGGCTCGGCGGTGCGCGGGTGCGTCAGGGCGTCGAGCGCCTCCCGCACTTCGACGGCGTTGCCCGCCGTGCGGCCGAGCACCTGGTCCATGTCGGTCAGCAGCGCGTCGCAGGCGACGCCGGCCCCGCGCGCGACGCCCACGATGGCCCGGGCGAGCTCCGCGCTGCGCTCGCGCTCCGGCAGGAACGCGCCCGAGCCGGCCTTGACGTCCATCACCAGGGCGTCGAGGCCCGCGGCGAGCTTCTTCGAGAGGATGGAGGCGACGATGAGCGGGATGGACTCGACGGTCGCCGTCGCGTCGCGCAGCGCGTAGAGCCGGCGGTCGGCCGGGGCGAGCTCCGCGGTCTGGCCGACGATCGCGCAGCCCGCCTCGCGCACGACCGCCCGCAGGGCCTCGAGCGTCGGCGTGCTGTCGTAGCCCGGGATCGCGTCGAGCTTGTCCAGGGTGCCGCCGGTGTGCCCGAGGCCGCGCCCGGAGATCATCGGCACGACGCCGCCGCACGCGGCGACGATCGGCGCGAGCAGGAGCGACACCTTGTCGCCGACCCCGCCCGTGGAGTGCTTGTCGAGCACCGGTCCCTCGTCCCAGCGCAGCACGGTCCCCGAGTCGCGCATCGCGGTGGTGAGCGCCACGCGCTCGCCCTCGGCGAGGTCGCGGAGGAAGATCGCCATGGCCAGCGCGGCGACCTGGCCGTCCGACAGCGACCCGTCCGTGATCCCGGCCACGAGGAAGGCGATCTCCTCCTCCGACAGCGTCCCGCCGTCGCGCTTGCGGCGGATCAGCTCCTGCGGGATGAGCTCAATAGCCACCGGCGTCCGTTCCCGCCGCGCGCTCGCCGAGGGCGGCCAGCACGTCGTCGAGCAGCCCGGAGGCGCCGAAGCGGAACGTGCCCGGCGCGGCCCAGGCGGGCCCGAGCAACTCGTCGGCCAGCGCGAGATACTCGCCGGCCTGCGCGGTCGTCCGCACGCCGCCCGACGCCTTGAAGCCCGCGGCGCCGTCGCGCTCCGCGATCGCCTCGAGCATCGCCCGCGCCGCGTCGGTGGTCGCGCCCGGCTGGAGCTTGCCCGTCGACGTCTTGACGAAGTCCGCGCCCGCGTCGATGGCGGCCAGCGCGGCGGCGCGGATGACGTCCGGCCGCCGGAGCCGGCCGGTCTCGAGGATCACCTTCAGCCGGGCGGGCGGCGGGGCGGCGGCGCGCGCCGCCTCGACCACGGCGAGGGCGCCGGCCTCGTCGCCGGCGATCCAGGCGCCGTACGGAAGGACGACGTCGACCTCGTCCGCGCCGTCCGCGACCGCCTGCCGGGCCTCGCGCCGCGCGCGCTCCGGGTCGCGATCGCCTTCGGGGAAGTTCGCGACGACGGCGAGCGCGACGGGACTGCCGTCGAGCTCGCGCGCGGCCACCGCCGCCCAGCGCCCGTCCACGCACACCGCCGCCACGTCGCCGGCCGGCGTGCGCGCCTGCCCGCACAGCGCGACGATCTGCGCCTCGTCCTCCTCGCCGGTCAGGCTCGTGAGGTCGATGAGCGGGAGGACACGGCGGGCGAGCACGGCGGGATCGGTCACGGCAGATCCTCCAGGAAGCGCTCGAGCAGCGGCCCGAGGAGCTCGGCGCCGCGGGCGGCCACGCGCAGGGTCTGCTCGTGGGACAGCTCCTCGCCCCCCATCCCCTCGGCGAGGTTCGTGACCGCCGAGACCGCCGCGACGCGCAGCCCGGCGTGGCGGGCGGCGATGACCTCGGGCACGGTCGACATGCCGACGAGGTCCGCCCCGAGCGTCCGGAAGGCGCGGATCTCGGCCGGCGTCTCGAACGTCGGGCCCGCGGTCGCCAGGTAGACGCCGTCGTGCAGCGGGATGCCCAGCGCGTCGGCGGCGGCGTGCAGCCGCGCCCGCAGCTCCGGGTCGTAGGCGTCGCGCAGGCTGGGGAAGCGCGGCCCGACGGCCTCGTCGTTCGGCCCGGTCAGCGGGTTGAAGCCGAGCAGGTTGATGTGGTCGGCGATGCACACCAGGCTGCCCGGCCCGGCCTCCGGGCGCAGCGAGCCGGCGGCGTTGGTGAGGACGAGGAGCTCGGCGCCGAGCGCCTTGAGCGTCCGCACGGGCGTGGTGATGGCGCCCGCCTCGATCCCCTCGTAGACGTGCGAGCGGCCGGAGAAGATCGCGACCGGCTGGCCGGCCAGGCGGCCGAGGACGAGCGCGCCCGCGTGTCCGGCCAGCACGCCGGCCCGGAAGCCCGGCAGGTCGCCGTAGGGGATCTCGACGCGGTCGGCGAGCCGCTCGGCGAGCACGCCGAGGCCCGAGCCGAGCATCAGCCCGGCCCGCGGCGCGACGCCGGGCGCGCGCGCGGCGACCACGGCGGCGGCGGCGGTCACGCGGCGAGGTGGTCCGGCCCGAAGGACAGCGGCAGGAGCTCCGCGAGCGTCGTCGTGGCCCGCACGCGCTCGTAGTCGGCGAGGTGGACGGGCGCGTCCGGCGCGGTGAACTCGCGCAGCCGCTGGCGGCAGCCGCCGCAGGGCGTGCACAGCTCGCGGCTCGGGGCCGCGACCACGACCTCGGCCACCGTCCCGCCGCCCCCCGCGACCATCGCGCCGAGCGCGGAGGCCTCGGCGCACTGGCCCTGCGGATAGGCGGCGTTCTCGACGTTCGCGCCGGCGTAGCGGCGGCCGTCGGCGGTCCGCACCGCGGCACCCACGGGGAACGCGCTGTAGGGCGCGTAGGCGTTGCGCGCGGCGGCGCGGGCGAGCTCGAGGAGCTCCGGATCCGGCCGCCCGGCCGCGACGGCGTCGGCGTAGGACCCCGCGCGGAGCGCGTCGTCGCCGATCTGCAGCGCCGCGCGGAGGCGGGCGATCTGCGCGCGCTCGTGCTCGAGGTCCGGTCCGGGCCCGGCGACGGCCTCCAGCTCGAGGAAGCCGCCCAGCCCCTCGACGTCGTCCAGATGGATCCGGACGGTCTCCCACAGCAGCAGGCGGCGGCGCTTGCGGACCTCCACGCGCACGCCGCAGGTCTCGGCGAGCGCGGCCCGCAGGGCGCCGGCGTCGGGCACGGGAACGAGCCGGTAGTCCGACACGCGCTCGGCCGCGGCGTCGGGGCGCGCGTAGGCGATGAGCGTCGCGCCCCCGGGCTCCTCTTCGCGCAGCTTCAGCCGCCCGCGGGGGACGGCGAAGTACGTGTCCCGCTGGCGCAGCATGCCGTGGTCGCGCGCGCCGGCCGCGAGCGCCCGGGCCAGCGTGGCCTCGGGATCGGGGTCGATCGCCTTGAGCTCGAGGTTCCGGCGGGCGTCCTCCACGGGCCGTGAGGCTATAGCGTGCGGCGGCCATGACCGGCGTGACCGTCGTCGACCATCCGCTCGTCGCCCGCCACCTCTCCGTCCTGCGCGACCGCGCGACCCCGTCGGGCGACTTCCGCCGGCGCCTGTCCGACGTCTCGATGCTCCTCCTCTACGAGGCGCTGCGCGACCTGCGCGTGCGCGAGGACGAGATCGCGACGCCGCTGGAGACCACCGGCGGCATGCGCCTGGCGGACGAGATCGTGGTCATCGCGATCCTGCGGGCGGGCCTCGGGATGACGGACGGGGCGCTGCGGCTGATCCCCGAGGCGCGCGTCGGGCACCTCGGGATCTACCGCGACGAGGAAGCGCTCCAGCCCGTCGGCTACTACGAGTCGATCCCGCGGCACGCCGAGACGGCCGAGGTCGTGGTGGCCGACCCGATGCTCGCCACGGGCGGCAGCGCGGTCCATGCGCTCGACCGGATCAAGCGCGACGTCAGCGGCCGCATGCGGTTCGTCTGCCTCGTCGCGGCGCCGGAGGGGCTGAAGGCGCTCCGCGAGCGGCATCCCGACGTGCCGGTCTGGTGCGCGGCGATCGACCGGGAGCTCGACGAGCGCGGCTACATCCGCCCCGGGCTCGGCGACGCGGGCGACCGGATCTTCGGCACGGACTAGGCCGGATCCACCGGAGCGCCCCGGGCATCGGTGGATCCGGGGTCAGGTCAGCAGCGCGCGCGCGAAGTCGTCCGGGTCGAACGGGCGCAGGTCCTCGAGCTGCTCGCCGATCCCGATGAGCTTGACGGGGATGCCGAGCTCGTTGGCGATTGCCAGCGCGATCCCGCCCTTCGCCGTCCCGTCGAGCTTCGTCAGCACGATCCCCGTGACGCCGACGGCCTCGCCGAAGAGCTTGGCCTGGCGCACGCCGTTCTGCCCCGTCGTGGCGTCCACGGTCATCAGGGTCTCGTGCGGCGCGTCGGGCATCTGCTTGGTGATCACGCGGCGGACCTTGGTGAGCTCCGCCATCAGGTCGTGCTGGGTGTGCAGGCGCCCCGCGGTGTCGACGATGCACACGTCGGCCCCGCGCTCGCGGGCGCGCGCTACCGCGTCGAACGCGACCGCGCCCGGATCGGAGCCCTCCGGGCCCTTGACGAGCTCCACCCCGGCGCGCTCCGCCCAGCGCTCGAGCTGCTCGACGGCGGCCGCCCGGAAGGTGTCCGCGGCGCCGATGACGACGGTCTGGCCGAGCGTCTGGCGCAGGTGCCAGGCGAGCTTGCCGATCGTCGTCGTCTTGCCCGTGCCGTTCACGCCCACGACGAGGATCACGGCCGGGTCGGGTCGGATGTCGATCTGGTCGTCGCCCGTCCGCGCCAGCTCGGCGAGCAGCTCCGACAGCCGCCGGGTGAGCGCCTCGCCGCCCACGAGGTCGCCCTCGTCGGCCTCCCGCTCGAGCCGCTCGACGACCTGCGCCGTCGTGCGCGCGCCGACGTCGGCGAAGATCAGCGCCTCCTCCAGCCGCTCCCACGTCTCCTCGTCGAGGTCGCCCTGGAACAGCGTGGCCTGCACCTCGGCGCTGAGCGCCTCGCGCGTCTTGCGCATGTTGTCGCGCAGGCGGCGGAAGAAGCCGCGCCGGCGCTCCTCGCGCTGCGGCTCGGGCTCCGCGGCCTCGAACGGGCGCCCGGTGATGAACAGCTCCTGCCAGTCTCGTGCCACGGGGCGGGCAGGATAGGGCACGCCCGCGGGGCCGGGCGTGCGCCGGGCCGGCTCAGGGGCGCGAGTAGCGGAACGTCCAGCGGTGCGCGCCGCGCTGCACGTCGGCGGCGCCGTCCGGACGGGGCGCCGGCAGGCCGCCGAGGT
>DATMVH010000332.1:0-2005 GCA_035563395.1 Solirubrobacteraceae bacterium | reverse complement strand
CCCAGGTCAGCGCCGTTGGCGTCGACCGCGACGGTCAGCGGGTCAGCGGCCATCGCCGCCGGACACTAGTGCTCGTGGTCGTGATCGTGGTCGTGCACGTGCACGACCTCGCGCCCGCCGTAGGAGCCGCAGTGCGGGCAGACCCGGTGCGGGAGGCGCGGCTGGCGGCACTGCGGGCAGCTGTTCACCGAGGGCGCGGAGATCTTGTGCTGCGAGCGGCGCTTGTTCGTGCGCGCATGCGACTGCTTCTGCTTCGGAACGGCCATGGGCGGCGACGAAGGGTAGCGGACCGGCGTCAGTCGAAGCGGATCTCGCCGAGCTTGGCCCAGCGCTGGTCGGGCTCGCGCTCGTGCGCGTGGCCGGGCGACTCGTTGAGGTTCGCCCCGCACTGGGCGCACAGCCCCGCGCAGTCCGGCCGGCACGTGATCTTGGCCGGCAGGGTCAGCGCGAGCGCGTCGCGGGTCCACGCGGCCAGGTCGAGCTCCGCCGCCTCGTCGACGTAGGGCGAGGAGAGCTCTTCCCCGCCGCCCGGCTGCTCGACCTCGCGCGCGTCGACGGAGAACTCCGGCGAAGCCGCCTCGAGGCAGCGGACGCACGGTCCCTCCAGGCCCGCGGTGAACCGGAGCCGCAGCGCCCAGCCGTTGCCGGTCATGCGCGACACGTCCAGCCGCACGGGAACGAGATGGGACGTGACGCGGTAGTCCTGGCCGCCGTAGGAGAACGGATCGACGTGGACGTGGAGGTCGAGCCGGCGGCCCTCCCCCGAGGTGAGTCCCAGCCGCGGCAGATCGAAGATGTCCGTGCGCTGCGGCATGCGATCCAGGCTCAGACTAGTACGCGCGCGGGCGTTCCCAGCGGCCGCTATCCCTCGCGCAGCGTCCGCTTCAGCACCTTGCCCGTCGCCGTCCGCGGCAGCTCGGCGGCGAACTCGACGTCGCGCGGCACCTTGTAGCCCGCGAGGTTGCGCCGGACGTAGCGGCGGACGGCGTCCGCGTCGAGGTCCGCCCCCGGACGCCGCACCACGACGGCGGCCAGCCGCTCGCCGAACTCCGCGTCCTCCACGCCGAACACCGCCACCTCCGCGATCGCCTCGTGACCCGCGAGGAGGTCCTCGACCTCGCCCGGAAAGACGTTCTCCCCGCCCGAGACGATCATGTCGTCGTCGCGGCCGTCGATGAAGAGCCGGCCGTCGGCGTCGAAGTGGCCGACGTCGCCCATGCCGACGAGGCCGTCGATCGTCTCCCTGCCGCCGCCGCCCGTGTAGCCGTCGAACTGCATCTCGTTGCCGACGAACACCCGCCCGCTCCTTCCGGGTGCCACCGCCAAGCCGGCCTCGTCGTAGATGCGGACCGTCGTGCCGCGCGGCGGGCGCCCCACGGTGCCCGGAGCGGCGCGCAGGTCGTCCGGCGTGGCGATCGTCGCCCACGCGACCTCCGTCGACCCGTAGAGGTCGTACAGGTTCTCGCCGACGACGTCCATCCACCGCGCCGCGACCGCGCGCGGAATCGCCGACCCCGAGGCGGCGACGACGCGCAGCCGGCGCAGGTCGTAGCCGCGGACGACCTCGTCGCCGAGGTCGAGGATGCGCTGAAGCATGACCGGGACGACGACGAGCGCCGTGCAGGCGTGGCGGGCGGTCAGCGAGAGCGTCGCCTCGGGGTCGAACCGGCGGCGCAGGACGACCGTCGACGCGAGGCTCGTGCCGAGCATGAACTGCCCGAAGCCCCACATGTGGAACAGCGGCGCGGCGATCATCGTCGGCTCGCGGGCCCGGAGCGGGATCCGGGAGAGGAGGGTCGCCGCCGGGTCCAGCGAGGGCGGTTGCGAGCGGCCCGCGCCCTTCGGCGCGCCGGTCGTTCCCGAGGTCAGCACGATCGCCCGCCCGCCGGCGGGCGGAGGCGGCAGGTCCGAGGAATCGCCCTCCGCGACCATCGCCGCCAGCGAGTGGCCGGCGTGCCCGCGGCGGCCCGGCTCCCGCCACGCCGCGACCCGCAGGCGCCCCGCC
>DATMVH010000331.1:0-4314 GCA_035563395.1 Solirubrobacteraceae bacterium | reverse complement strand
CTGGGCGGCGGCCGGGGCGCCGGGGCGGACCTGCAAGGCGGCCTCGTCGAGCGCGGCCGCGGCGGGGGCGAGGGCGGCGAGCGCCTCGTCGCGCCCGGCGGCGAGCCCCTCGGCGTGCGCGGCGGCCCGGATCTCGTCGGCCTCGGCCTGGGCTGCGGCGAGCACCATCGCGGCCTGGGCCGCGCCGTCGACCGCCGGGAAGGGAGCGGCGGGGGCAGCGACGGCGTCCAGCGGCGCGAAGTCGAACTCGGTGGCGTCGGAGAGCCGCATCACATCAGCTCGTCGTCGCCGCCGGCCGAGCCGCGCGAGAGGATGATCGCCCCGGACTCCTCGAGGCGGCGCACGACGCCGACGATGCGGCCCTGCGCCTCCTCGACGACGCGCCGGCGCTGCGGCGGCTGGAACTCGATCTCCTCCTTGAGGAGCTCGGCGCCGCGCTCGGACATGTTCTGGAAGATCCGCTGCTTCACGTCGTCGCTGACGCCGCGCAGCGCGATGGCGAGGTCCTTCTGGTCGACCTCCTTGAGCACCATCTGGATCGTCCGGTCGTCGAGCTTCACGACGTCCTCGAAGGTGAACAGGAGCAGGCGCACCTCTTCGGCGAGTTCGCCGTTGGCCTCCGCGAGCTGGTCGAGCACGTTGCGCTCCGTGCTGCGGTCGGCGTAATTGAGGATGTCGGCGAGCGACTTGACGCCGCCGGCGGCCGAGTACTCCGCCGCGATGACGCTCGACAGCTTCTGCTTCATGACCGCTTCGACCTGGGCGACGACGTCCGGGCGGGTCTCCCCCATCATCGCCACGCGCAGCGCGACGTCGGCCTGGTCCTCGGGCGGCAGCAACGACAGCACGCTCGCGGCGAGCGACGTGTGCAGGTTCGCGAGGACGAGCGCGATGGTCTGCGGCGACTCGTTCTTCAGGAACACGTGGATCTGCTCCGGCGGCGTGCGGCGGAGGAACTCGAACGGCCGCCGCTCGATGGTGGCGGCGAGGCGGGCGATGATCTCCTCCGCCCGCTCGGGGTCGAGCGACTTCTGGAGCAGGGACCGCGCGTAGTCCACGCCGCCCTCGGCGACGTAGTCCTCGGCCAGGACGCTCTGGACGGCCTCCGTCACGACGTCGCTGCAGACGTCGGACGGCACCTTCGGCGCCTTGGCGATCTCCAGCGAGAGCGCCTCGACCTCGGCCTGGCTCAGGTGCCGGAAGATCTGGGCCGCCCGCTCCTCGCCCATGGCGACGAGGAGGACGGCCGACTTCTCGATCCCCTGCAGGCTGCGGGCGCTGGCGTACCGGCCCGCGCTCGTCTCCAACGCAGTCGTGCTCATGTCAGTCCTGGCTCATCCACTGCCGGACCTGCGCCGCCACGCGCTCGGGCTCGCGGTCCATCAGCTGGTCGAGGGCCTGCTGGTTCGTGTCGGGGGCGCGGGGCGGGAGGATGAGGGTCGGATGCTCGGGCACCGCCGGCGCCTCGAGCTGGGCCAGCGAGACGGGCTCCTCGATCTCCTTCAGCCACGCGGGCGCGGCGATCGCCTCGCCCTCGCGACGCTTGAGGTGGCGCGACATGAAGAACAGGAAGGCGACCGTCGCCAGCCCGAGGCCGACCCACTTCAGCGGGCCGAGCACCCCGGCCGGAACCGGACCGGCGCCGGGCTCCGCCGCCGCCTTGGCGAACGGGACCTGCGCGGCCTGGAAGACGTCGCCGCGCGCCTGGTCGAACCCGGCGGCGCTCTGCACGGCCTTCTGGATCGCCGCGAAGTCGGCCGCGGGCACGCTCTTGTCGACGACGAGCGCGATCTGCAGCCCGTTCAGCGCGCCGGGCGCCACGTCCGTCTTGGTGATCGTCCGCGGGACGATGTTGTCGACGGTCGAGCTGCGGCGCTGGTAGTTGGAGTTCGCGCCCCCGCCGGCGGCGGCGTTCGAGTACGTGGGGATGTTCGCGCCGGTGCCCGCGGCGCCGCCGGCGGTCGCGCCGCCGCCCCGGAGGCGCTCGGTCTCCGTGGTCTCCTTGGACGGCACGGGGTCGCCGTCGACGACGATCTGCTCCTGCGTCGTCTTGTCGACGTTGACGTCGGCCTTGACCTGCACGCGGGCCTTGCCCGGGCCGAGCGTCTGCGTGAGCAGCGCGTTGAGGCCGGCCTGCAGGTTGCGCTCGTAGCGCGTCTCCGCCGCGAGCTTGCTGTTCGCGCCGGTGCCGGCGCCGCCGAGGCCGTCGCCCTCCGGCCAGAGGAGCTGGCCGGCGCCGTCGGTGATCGTGACGTTGTCCGTCTTGAGGCCCTTGACCGAGGAGGCCACGAGCTGCGCGATGCCGCGCACGGCGCCGCCCTCCAGCCCGGTCGACGGGCCGGCGAGCATGACCGCCGCGGTGGCCGGCGTGGCCTCGTCGGCGAACAGCGAGTCCTCCGGCAGGACGAGCTGGACCTGCGCGCCCTGCACGCCCTGGACCTGCTGGATCGTGCGGGCGATCTCGCCCTCCAGCGCGCGCTGGTACGTGACCTGGTTCTGGAAGTCGGACGCGCCGAGCTTCTGGTTGTCGAACAGCTCGAAGCCCTTCTGGTCCTCCATCGCGGACGTCGCGACGCCCTGCTCGGCGAGCGCCACGCGGGCGGTCGCGACGGCCGCCTTCTCGACGGCGACGGAGGTGCCGTTCGCGCGGAGCTCGTAGGCGATGCCGCGCTCGTCGAGCGCCGCGGTCACCTTGCCGGTGTCCGAGGGCGCGAGGCCGGCGGCGAGCGTCGTGTACGACGGCGCCGACGCGAGGCGCAGCATGAGGAACATGACCGCCACGATGCCGAGGGCGGCGACGCCGACGGCGATCTTCGAGCGCGTCGGGAGCTTGAGGAGGGTCTGGGCGAGGGGCATTCAGTGAGCGGGTCAGATCTGCGTGTGGAAGAGGTCCTGGGCCGCCTCGACGACCTTGGTGCGCACCTGCGCGGCGAGCTGCATGGCGAGCTGCGCGCGCTCGACGGCCATGACGACCGCGGTGGGGTCCTGCGCGGTCCCGGCGGCGAGCTGCTGCGCGCCGACGGCCGCGTCCTGCTGCGTCTGGACGAGCGAGGAGATCGCGTCGCCGAGCATGCCGCCGAAGCCGCCGGCGGCGCCCGTGGGCTCCGCCGCGCCGGACACGGCGCCCGTGCCGCCCGCGATCCCGTCCGCCTGGGAGATGGACGGGATGCTCCACTCGGTGCCCGCGACGGGGCTGATGGGATCGATCGGCATCAGCGGAGGAGCTCGAGGGTCTTGGCGAACATCTGCTTGGCGGCCTGCATCGCGGTCACGTTGGCCTCGTAGGCGCGCTGCGCGCTGATCAGGTCGACCATCTCCGCGACGGTGTCCACGTTCGGCATCTCGACGTAGCCGTCGGCGTCGGCGTCCGGGTGGCCCGGGTCGTAGACGCGCTTGAGCGGCGTCTGGTCCTGCGCGATCTGCGCCACCTCGACGCCGCCGGGGCCGCCCTGCCGGGAGGCCATCGCGCCGGCCAGCGCGGCGCCGAAGCCGCCGCCGGCCGCGCGCTCCTGCAGCACGACCTCCTTGCGGCGGTACGGCTGGCCGTCGGCGCCGCGCGTGGTCTGCGCGTTGGCGAGGTTCTCGGCCACCACGTCCATGCGCATCCGCTCGGCGGTGAGGCCGCTGGCGGACACCTCGAGTGCGTTGAACATGCCCATCAGCGGACACCCATCGCGGTCTGGAGGATGGCGTTGCGCGTGGCCGCGACCTGCACGGCGGCCTGGTGCTCGAGCGCGTTGGCCGCGAGCTTGGCGGACTCCGCGTCGGGGTCGACGCTCGAGCCGTCGGCGCGCACGGCGCCGGCGGCGTCGGTCGCGGCGGCGAACGTCGTGCGCTCGAGCGCGTCGCGGGCCTCGGTGCCCGTGCCGGCCGCCAGCGCCCGTCCGAGGGTGCTGTGGAAGTCGACGTCGACGCGACGGTAGCCCGGCGTGTTGGCGTTCGCGAGGTTGTTGGCCAGCGCCGTCTGGCGCAGCGCGGCGCCTTCGATGGCGCGCTTCAGGGCGAGTTGCGTGGTGTCGAAGAGCACGGGGACGAGGTTCTCCAGGGGGAAGCCTTGGTCCGTCCGTGGACCGCACCGCCGCCGTGTCCTTGGCGACTGCTCACAGTGATCGGCGCGTGCGCCGTGGGCTTGAGGCCGGGTGTCAGCCTGCGCCGTCCACCCGCGCCGCGGGGGCGCCGGTGGCGTTGCGGTAGGCGCGCACGGCGCCGCGCCCGCGGGTGAGCGCGGCGAGCTCGCGCGCCGTCGCGTCGCGCGCCAGCGTGCACTCGACGACGATCTGCTCCTGCAGCGCGACGAGCAGCTCGAGCGCCGGC
>DATMVH010000330.1:0-3087 GCA_035563395.1 Solirubrobacteraceae bacterium | reverse complement strand
CCTGGCGGGCTGGACGTACACGCGACTGCGCTCCGGCCGGCGCGGCAACGCACGCGCCACGGGAAGCGCACGGCGGTTCCGCCTTCCGCGGCGCCCGCGGCGCTACGTCGTCGTCTACCAGCCCGGAACGCGCGTCCCGCTGCTGTGCGGGCGCGTCAGGGTGAAGCGCACGTAGCTATTGCCGTGGCGGCAGCTGCTGGACCGCCCAGCCGTTGCCGTCCGGGTCGCGGAAGAAGACGAACGAGCCCCACGGGAAGTGCTGCACCTCGCCGACCTCGGTGCCGCGCGCGACGAGCTCGGCGCGCGCGGCCTCGATGTCCGCGACGACGAGCTGAAGGCCCTGCACCGAGCCCGGCGGCGTGTCGATGATCCCCTCCCCGAGCGCGATCGAGCAGGCGGACCCGGGCGGCGTCAGCTGCACGAACCGGATGCCGTCCCCGACCCGGTGGTCGTGGTCGGCGTTGAACCCGGCCTGCTCGGTGTAGAACGCCTTCGCGCGGTCCACGTCGGACACGGGCACCGCCACGAGCTCGAGCTTGAAGTCCATCTGCGCCTCCTGTCGGTCGTACGCGGACAACGCTACGGGGAATCGAGGTCACCCCTTGTCCGCAATACGGAGCCGACTCGCGCCCGGCCGCGCCGGGTATCCCTCCGCGCAGTCCCCGACGCAGGGAGGAACCGCATGTCCGAGGATGCAGCCGGGCGCGAGCGCGAGATGCGCGAGCACGAGCGCAAGGCGATCGAGCACGAGCCCTCCGAGGCGTCGCCCGACGCCGATCCGCCGCCGGCCGGCGAGCGGCCCGTCGACCCCGACTCCCGCACCGCCGACCCGGCCGGGCCCGACCCCGACGCGGATGCCGGCCACGACGACCCGCGCACCGGCAAGCCCGCGCCTCCGGGCGACGCCCATGTGGGCGGCGGCGTGACCGGCGGCAGCTAGGGATCCCGCTGCGGTCGTCGGTCTGCTGACGTGCACGCCCGCGCGGGCGACGCGCCCGCGCGGGCGGCATCGTGCACTCCGGTTGCCATTCCGCGGGCCATCGGATACCCCTTCGCACGGCAAGGGCGCGGCACGCCGGCAGCGCCTCGGGTTCGGGAGGGACGATGACTCGCACGGCGCTCGTCGGGATGGCGATCTCGGTGTGGATGGCGCTGGCCGCCACCGCGGCGCCGGCCGCCCCGCCGGAGTTCCAGCCCGGCGCCCCGGGAGCCGGCGACCCGTACTTCCCCCTCGACGGCAACGGCGGCTACGACGTGCGGCACTATCTGCTCGACGTCGCCTACGACCCGCCGACGGACGAGCTGACGGGCAAGGCCGCGATCAGGGCGCGCGCGACGCAGCACCTGTCCTCGTTCAACCTCGACCTGGTGGGGCTCGAGGTGCGGTCGATCACCGTCGACGGCCGGCGCGCGACGTGGACGCGGGACGGCCAGGAGCTCGTCGTCACGCCGCGGCGCGGCATCCGTCGCGGGCGCACGTTCCGGACCGTCGTGCGCTACGACGGCGTGCCCGAGACGATCGAGGACGTGTTCGGGCTCTCGGGCTTCATCCACACGGACGACGGCGCGGTCGTGGTCGGCCAGCCGCACGTCGCGGCGACGTGGTTCCCCGCCAACGACCACCCGTCGGACAAGGCCGCCTACACCTTCCGCATCACCGTGCCGGAGGGCCTCGAGGCCGTGGGCAACGGGATCCTGGAAGGGCGCGAGGACCACGACGGCCGCACGACGTGGACGTGGGACGCGAAGGAGCCGATGGCGTCCTACCTCGCCACCGCGACCGTCGGCGAGTTCGACCTGCGCGAGTACGCCGCCGGCGGGATCCTCTACTGGGACGCGCTCGACCCCGACCTGTTCGACCCGGTCGCCGAGCCGCGTACCGGTCAGCAGTTCGCGATCTCGCAGGCCGGCAACTCGACCTACAAGCGGCTCTCGCGGACGATCAGCGTGCCGGCCGAGGGCGCGGAGCTGTCGTTCTGGATCAAGCGCGACACCGAGCCCGCGTGGGACTTCGTCTTCGTCGAGGCCCGCACCGCGGGCGGCGAGGACTGGACGACGCTGCCCGACCGCAACGGGCACACGAGCGGCGACACCGGCGCGTCGTGCCCGTCGTGGCACGCGCTCCACCCGTTCCTCACCCACTACCAGTCTATGGGCGACGCAGGTGCGTGCGCGCCGCAGGGCAGCAGCGGCGCCTGGGCGGCGGCGAGCGGGGCGAGCGAGGGCTACGAGCAGTGGTCGGTCGACCTGTCGGCGTACGCGGGCGGCGACGTCGAGGTCTCCATCTCCTACGCGAGCGACGACACCGTGCAGGGCCGCGGCGCCTTCGTCGACGACATCGTGGTCTCGACCGGCGCGGGCTCCACGTCGTTCGAGGACGACGGCGACGTGATGGACGGGTGGGCGGCCGCCGGCGCCCCGGAGGGCAGCCCGGCGAACGCCAACGACTGGATCGCCGGCACGGTGGCCGAGACGCCGCCGTCGGCCGGCGCGATCGCCGAGGGCTCGCTCGCCCGCCAGCCCGAGATCATCGCCTTCCTCGAGGAGTCGTTCGGGCCGTACCCGTTCTCGGCCGCCGGCGGCATCGTCGACGACCTCCCGACCCTCGGGTTCGCGCTGGAGAACCAGACGCGGCCGATCTACTCCATGCTCTTCTTCGACTCCCCGGAGTCGGGCGACGACGTGGTGGTGCACGAGCTGGCGCACCAGTGGTACGGGGACAGCCTCGCCGTCGCGCGCTGGCAGCACATCTGGCTCAACGAGGGCTTCGCGACCTACGCCGAATGGCTCTGGAGCGAGCGGGAGGCCCGCGGGACGGCGCAGCAGGTCTTCGACTTCTTCTACACCGCCTTCGCCCCGGAGGACCCGTTCTGGCAGCTGCGCATCGGGGATCCCGGCGCGGAGCACCTGTTCGACGACCCGGTCTCCTACCGCGGCGCGATGACGCTGCACCAGCTGCGGCTGCAGATCGGCGACGACGCGTTCTTCCGGCTGCTGCGCGAGTGGGCGCAGTCGCGCGAGGGCGACAACGTCACGACGGACGAGTTCATCGCGCTGGCGGAGCAGATCTCCGGCATGCAGCTCGAC
>DATMVH010000329.1:0-5720 GCA_035563395.1 Solirubrobacteraceae bacterium | reverse complement strand
ACCGGCCCGACCGCCGCCGGGCTGGGCGCCGCCGCGCTCGGCGCACTCCGCGCCGCGCGCCGCCGGGGCAGCGATCTCCAGGACGCCCTCTCGCTCATGGACGAGACGGTCCGGAGGCTCGGCAACCCGGAGTTCTACGTCACCGCGCTGGTCGCGCGGTGGCGCGCGGCCACCGCGACGCTGACGTGGACGAGCTGCGGTCACCCGCCGGCGTACCTCGTCGACACGGACGGCGCGCTGCACGAGCTCGAGAGCGAGCCGCACCCGCCGCTCGGGACCGGGAACGCCGAGCCGTCGTTCCGTCTCACGGAGCGGCGGCTCCGCGCCGGCGAGCGGTTGATCCTCGTCACGGACGGGATCACGGGGCGCCGCACGGAGGACGGCGGCACGTTCGGCGTCGACGGGCTCCGAAGGGCCGTGGAGCGCGCCGCGACCCCCACCGCCGCGGGGACGGCGATGGCCATCCAGCAAGCGGTGACCGACTCCTGGGCGGAGCCGCTCGAAGACGACGCGACCGTGGTCGTCCTCGCGGTGGAGTAGCGAGGTCCGCGGGTTTGCCGCAGGCCACCCCGCGGGTTGCGCGGATGGCGTGCGGGCGGGAGCGGCCTACCGTCGGAGTCGACCGAGCAGCGCCGACGCCTCGAGGAGGCACATCGTGAGCTCCGCCGCAGCGATCATCCCCGCCGAGCGCTTCCACGGGCACCTGCTCCACGGGCTCGAGGAGCCGGTCCGGCGGTACTTCGCGCACGCCCTCGGGCCGGGCGCGCTCCTCTCGCGCGGTGCGCGGCTGGACCTGAGCGGGCGCATCCGGGTCGGCGCCTGGCTCCGCTTCGCGTCCGTGTGGGAGGGCGACGGGCGCTCGTTCTCGTGGCAGGCGACGGCGGGCCCGGGGCCGTGCGCGTTGCTGCGTGTCCACGACCGGTTCGCCGACGGCGCCGGCTGCATGGACGTCCGCCTGCGCACGCCGCTCCGGCGCCTCCCGGCGCTCGTGCTCGTTCACGCGGACAACGAGGACGTCGCCCGCTCGGGTGCCGGCCGCGCGGCGCTCGAGGCGCTGTGGACGCCCGCGGCGCTGCTGCCGGATCGCGGCGTGCGCTGGCGGGCCGAGTCCGACGATCGCATCGTCGCCACGTGGGGCGTTCCGCCGGAGCGGCCGGAGGTGCGGATCGCGATCGGGCCGGACGGGGCGGTGCGCTCGTACCACGCGCTGCGCTTCCGCGACGCCGGGCACGGCTACGTGCCGTTCGGCGCCGACGTCCACGCGGAGCGAACCTTCGGCGACGTCACGATCCCGAGCCGGCTGACGGCCGGCTGGGGGCACGGCACGCCGGCGTGGGCGCCGTTCTTCGACGCTGAGGTGACCGCGCATGCACCGCTCGAGTGAAGGTTCCGTCGCCGTCGCTGCGACACCGCGCGAACCGCGGGGTCGCGGTCGCGGCCCTTCCCGGAACCGACGGCCGCGATCACCGCGCGCACGCCAGAGCTCGCCATGCGCACCGGCGTGCCCACCGAACGGCCGGCCGGGTCGCCGTTCTGCGGCTACACGGTTCCCGGGCTGATCCTCGGCGGCGCGTACGCCCCCGCGAGCCTCCTCGCCGCCTTGGCGGTGTGGCGCCGCGGCCGGCGCGCGCGCGGGCTGGCGCTCGCGGCGGGCGGGGTCCCGGTCGGCTGGATCGTCACGCAGGTGAGCATCGTCGGCTACATGAGCTTCCTGCAGCCGCTGATGCTCGCCGTCGGCCCGACCGACCTCGGCCTGGCCTGGCGCGCGCACCGGCGGCGACGGTGATCGCCCCCGCCCCGCTCTGAGCGCGGCGGCGGCCCGCGTTGGTAGGGAACCGCGGGCGCGCGGCCGTCAGGCGCCAGCTCCGACCGGCCCGGCGGCCTGGATGAGGTTGCGGACCTCGCGCAGCGCGACGGGCAGGGTGGTGAGGTCGAACGTCCCGCCCGCGCGGATCTCCGCGAGGATCTCGAGGCAGCGGGCGACCGCCGTGCGGTTGGCCTCGAGCCACGCCTCCAGCCGGCCGGCGGCATCCGGCGCCTCGGCCGCGGGCGTGTCCGGCCGCAGGACGTCGGCGGTGAGCTCCGCGTGCAGCGCGAAGAGGTCGTCGCGCAGCGCGGCGCGGGCCATCGCCTGCCAGCGGTTGTCGCGCGGCAGCGCCGCGATGCGGCCCGCGAGCCAGTGAAGGTGGAGCCGTCCGCCGAGCAGGAAGTGCAGCGCCGCCACCTCGTCGACCGACCGGCGCCGCGCCGCGGCGACCTGAACGATGTCGAGCGCCGAGAACAGCGCGCTGAGCGTCGCCAGGCGGCCGGCGAGCTCGGTCGAGACGCCCTCGCCCTCAAACTCCTCGACCTGCGCGTCCCAGGCCTCGCGCTCCTCCGCCACGAGGATGTCCGGCAGCGCGGCGGCGACCGTGTCCGCGCCGGCCCGGAACCGGTCGACCTCCGCGGCCACCTCGAGCGGGCGGTGGCGGTTGCGCAGCAGCCACCGGGTCGCGCGCTCGACGAGCCGGCGGCTCTCCAGGAGCATCGCGGTCTGCGTCGCCGCCTCCACCGCGAGGTCGAGCGCCTCGATCTCCGACCACAGCGCGCGCACGCCGAAGACCTCCCGCGCCACCGCGTACGCGCGGGCGATGTCGGACGCCGGCGCGCCCGTGTCCTCGTGCAGGCGGAAGACGAACGTCGTGCCGGCGCGGTCGACGAGGTCGTTGGTGACCCGCGTGGCGATGATCTCCCGCCGCAGCCGGTGCTGCTGCATGCGGTCGCCGAAGCGCTCGGGCAGCGGCGCGGGGAAGTAGCGGGCGAGCTCGTCCGCGAGCGCCGCGTCCTCGGGCAGGTCGGAGCGCAGGAGCGCGGCGTAGAGCGTGATCTTGCTGTAGGCCAGCACCACGGCGAGCTCGGGCTGGGTGAGGCCGTGGCCGGCGGTCCGGCGCTCGGCGATCGTCTCCGTGTCCGGCAGGGCCTCGAGCTGCCGGTCGAGCATGCCCGCCTGCTCGAGGCTGCGGATGAGCCGGTCGTGGACGTCGAGCATCGGCGCCGCCTGCGCCCGGGCGAGGCTCAGCGCCTGCGTCTGCGTGTAGCTGCCGCGCAGCACGCGCTCGGCGACGGCGTCGGTCATCTCCACGAGCAGCGCGTCGCGCTGCTTGCCCGTCAGGTCGCCGTCCGCGACGGCCGAGTCGAGCAGGACCTTGATGTTGACCTCGTGGTCGGAGCAGTTGACCCCGCCGGCGTTGTCGATCGCGTCCGTGTTGATCCGCCCGCCCGCCAGCGCGTACTCGATCCGCCCGCGCTGCGTGAACCCGAGGTTGCCGCCCTCCCCCACCACGCGGCAGCGCAGCTCGCGCGCGTCGATGCGCACGGCGTCGTTGGCCTTGTCGCCGACGTCGGCGTGGGTCTCCGGCGCGGCCTTCACGTAGGTCCCGATGCCGCCGTTCCACAGGAGGTCCACAGGCGCGCGGAGGATCGCCTGGATGAGCTCGCTCGGCGACAGCCGGTCGGTCTCGATCCCCAGCGCCCGCTGGGCCTGCGGCGAGACGGGGATCGACTTCGCGGTGCGCGGCCACACGCCGCCGCCCTCGGAGATCAGCGAGGAGTCGTAGTCCTCCCACGACGAGCGCGGGAGCTCGAACAGCCGCCGGCGCTCGGCGTGCGACGCCGCGGCGTCGGGATCGGGGTCGAGGAAGACGTGGCGGTGGTCGAACGCCGCGACGAGCCGGATGTGCTCCGACAGGAGCATGCCGTTGCCGAACACGTCGCCGGACATGTCGCCGACCCCGGCGACGGTGAAGTCCGTCGCCTGGATGTCGACGCCGAGCTCGCGGAAGTGCCGCGCCACGGACACCCACGCGCTCCGTGCGGTGATGCCCATCGCCTTGTGGTCGTAGCCCGCCGAGCCGCGCGAGGCGAAGGCGTCGCCGAGCCAGAAGCCGTACTCCTGCGCGATCGCGTTCGCGGTGTCGGAGAACGTCGCCGTGCCCTTGTCGGCGGCCACGACGAGGTACGGGTCGTCGCCGTCGTGGCGGACGACGTCGCGCGGCGGCACGACGCGCCCGTCGGCGATCGTGTCCGTCACGTCGAGCAGGCCGGAGATGAAGATCCGGTAGCAGGCCACGACCTCGTCCGCGAGCGCCGCCCGCTCGGCGGGCGGGCGCTTGACCACGAAGCCGCCCTTCGCGCCGACCGGGACGATCAGCGCGTTCTTGACCATCTGCGCCTTCATCAGGCCGAGGATCTCCGTGCGGAAGTCCTCGCGCCGGTCCGACCAGCGCAGCCCGCCGCGGGCGACGCTCCCGCCGCGCAGGTGCACGCCCTCGACCCGCGGCGAGTGCACGAAGATCTCGAACTTCGGCCGCGGCGCGGGGACGACCGGCACGCGCGAGGGGTCGAGCTTGAAGGAGAGGTACGGCTTCGGCGCGCCGCCGGCGGCCGCTTGGAAGAAGTTCGTCCGCAGCATCGCCCCGACGACGGACGAGAAGCCGCGCAGGATGCGGTCCTCGTCGAGGCTCTCGACCGCGTCGATGGCGGCATCGACCTCCTCGGCGAGGCGCGTCGCCTTCCCGTCGTCGCGCCCCCGCTCCGGGTCGAAGCGCGCCCGGAACAGCGCCACGAGCGAGGCGGCCACGTCCGCGTGGGCCATCAGCGCACGCTCCATGTAGTGGTCGCTGAAGGCGATGCCCGCCTGGCGCAGATAGCGCGCCACCGCGCGCACCAGCGTGACCTCGCGCCAGTCCAGCCCCGCGCGGATGATCAGGCCGTTGAGGCCGTCCTGCTCCACGTCGCCGTGCCAGATCCGCGCGAAGCCGTCGTGGAAGCGCTCGCGGATCGCGTCGACGTCGAGCTCGGCGTCCGCCGCGTCGTGCAGGCCGAGGTCGTAGATCCAGGCGGGCGGGCGGTCGCGCGGGGTGACGCGGTAGGGGCGCTCGTCGAGCACCTCGAGGCCCATGCTCTCGAACATGGGGAGCACTTCGGACAGCGACACGCGCTCGCCGCGGCGGTAGAGCTTGCAGCGCAGCGTCCCCGGCGCGGCCTCGAGCGGGCGGTACAGGCTCAGCCCGAGCGCGTCGTCGTCCTCGAGCGCCTCGATGCGGTGGACGTCGGCCACCGCGGAGCGGGCCACCCAGTCGTCGCGGTAGCCGGCCGGGAACGCGCGACCGTAGCGGCGCAGCAGCGCGGTCCCGCGCTCCTCGCCCGCCTCGTCGACGAGCGCCTCGGCCAGGTCGTCCGCCCACGAGCGGGTCGCCTGGACGATGCGCGCCTCGATCCGCGCGGTGTCGTGCTCGGGGAGCTCGCCCGGCCGCAGGCGGACCACGAAGTGGATGCGCACGAGCACCGACTCCGAGAGGCGCAGCTCGAAGTCGACGCGGTCGGCGCGGAACGCCTCGCGCAGGATCTCCTGGATCCGCTCGCGGTTCTGCGTGTTGAAGCGGTCGCGCGGGAGGAAGACGAGGCAGGAGACGAACCGCTCGTAGCGGTCGTGGCGCACGAACATGCGCACGCGATGGCGCTCGCCGAGGTCGAGGATCGCCGTCGCCGTCTCGTACAACTCGTCGGCCGGGATCTGGAAGAGCTCGTCGCGCGGGTACGTGTCGACGATCTCGATCAGCGCCTTCTCGTCGTGGCTCCCCGGGGGGAAGCCGGCCCGGGCGAGCACGGCCGCCGCCTTGCGCCGGACCACCGGGATGTCGCGCGGGGCGGCGCGGTACGCGGCGGTCGTGTAGAGGCCG
>DATMVH010000328.1:0-2263 GCA_035563395.1 Solirubrobacteraceae bacterium | reverse complement strand
GGAACGCCTCGGCGACAAGGACCGCGAGGTGCTGCGGCTCTGGGCGTGGGAGCAGCTCGCGCCGCGCGAGATCGCCGTCGTGCTGGGCATCACGCCGAACGCCGCGAGCGTCCGCCTGCACAGGGCCACGAAACGGCTGCGCGACAGCCTCGGTAAGACCCGCGCCCCCGCCGGACACGTACCGGCTCGACAGGGTGCGGAGGCGATCCATGACTGACGAGGACCTGCGGGACCGCCTGGGGCGGCTCGACCCCGCTCGCCGGCTCGACGTCGCCGCGTTCATCGAGAGCCGGACGGCTCACGACATCAGGGAGCGGGCCATGCAGACCACCAGCGAACCCACCGTCGAGAACCGGCCGAGGCCCGTCCTCGCCGTCGTGGCGAGCGTCGTGACGCTCGCGGTCGTCGTCGGCGGCGCGGCGCTGGCCGCCGGCGACGGGATCGGGCGCGAGGCGGCGCTCGCCCACGTCGCCGGCGCGTGGCGGGCGGCGGCGGCGGTCAACGCGTGGCTCGACGAGCACGTCGGGCCGACCACGCTTTCGCCGGACCCGCGCGGCCGGCGCCGCTGAACCGCTACCAGCGATCGTGCACGTGCTCGCGGATGTGCCGGTCGTAGACCTGCTGCACGGCCGCCGCCTGCTCCTCCGACAGCCGCGGGGCCGCCGCGGCGGCGACGTTCGCGCGCGCCTGCTCGGGGTTGCGCGCGCCGGGGATGACCACGGACACGCCCGGCTGGTCGATGATCCAGCGCAGCGCGAACTGCGCCATGGCGATGTCGGCGGGCACGACCTGACGCAGGTCGCGCACCGCGGCGAGCCCCGCCTCGAACGGGACGCCGGAGAACGTCTCGCCGACGTCGAAGGCCTCGCCGTGGCGGTTGTAGTTGCGGTGGTCGTTCGCGTCGAAGGTCGTGTGCTCGTCGTACTTGCCCGACAGGAGCCCGGACGCGAGCGGGACGCGCGCGATGATCCCGACCCCCGCCTCGCGGGCGGCGGGCAGCACCTGCTCGAGCGGCTTGAGCCGGAAGGCGTTGAGGATGATCTGCACGGTGGCGACGCGCGGCCGCGCGATCGCCAGCAGCGCCTCCTCGACGGTCTCGACCGAGACGCCGTACTCCCGGATCCGGCCCTCGTCCACGAGCTCGTCGAGCGCGTCGAAGACCCGGTCGTCCTTGTAGACGGCGGTGGGCGGGCAGTGGAGCTGCACGAGGTCGATCGTCTCGACGCCGAGGTTCTCGCGCGAGCGGTCGTTCCAGGCGAGGAAGTTCTCGCGCGTGTAGAGCTCCGGGCGCTGCTCGACGCGGCGGCCCATCTTCGTGGCGACGAAGAGGCCGGCGTCCGGGCGCTCGGCCAGCAAACGGCCGATCAGGCGCTCGCTGCGGCCGTCGCCGTAGACGTCCGCCGTGTCGATGAAGGTCACGCCGGACTCGACGGCGGCGTGCAGGACCGCGAGCGCGTCGTCTTCGCCCACGCTGCCCCAGTCGCCGCCGAGTTGCCACGCGCCGAGGCCGATGACGCCGACGGAGCGGCCGGTCCGGCCGAGGGTTCGCTGTTCCATGGTCCGCAGCCTATGAGTTCGCGGCGCGACGGAGCGGGCCGGGGGCGGGTAGGACGGGCGCCATGCCCAAGCCGCCGCTTCCGCCGGAGCTCGACGAGTTCCTCGCCCACCCGCATCCTGCCGTCATCGCCACGCTCGAGCCGGACGGGACGCCGCACACCGCCGCCACCTGGTACGTCTGGGACGACGGGCGCGTGCTCGTGAACATGGCCGCGACCCGCAAGCGGCTCGAGCACCTCCACAACGACCCGCGCGTCTCGATCACCGTCATCGCCGCGGACGACTGGTACCGGCACGTCACCCTGCGGGGACGGATCGTCACGCTCGAAGACGACGAGGACCTCTCCGGCATCGACCGCCTGTCGCGCCGCTACATGGGCGACCGGTACAGCGCCCGCGACCAGCGCCGGGTCAACGGGTGGATCGAGGTCGAGCACTGGCACGCGTGGGTCCACGGCGAGGCGTGGAGGCCGGAGGCGGCCTGAGCGGACACCGTCTCGCCCGCGCGGGTGGACCGGCGGTCGAGGCGGCGCACGCGAACGTTGGCCGCTGGGACGAGGAAGGGGCGCGCCCGCTCGACCACCCTGTCGGCGTGACCAGTCTCGCCGTGCCGCCCCACCGCGATCCGCTCGCGGGCTACCCCGTGACCGACGACGCGTTCGACGAGGCGGTGGCGCCGGACGGCACGCCGCGGCCGGAGGCCGAG
>DATMVH010000327.1:0-6272 GCA_035563395.1 Solirubrobacteraceae bacterium | reverse complement strand
AGCGCCGCGCGGACGGCGGCGAGCGCGTCCGGCGCGAGCCCGTTCGCGGCGGCGGCGCGCAGCGCCTCAGCGTCGCGGCCGCTGAAGCGCTCCGGGTAGAGGCCGTTGACCACGATCGCGTCGAGGGCGAGGTCGACGGCGTCCTCCAGCCGCACGGCGAGCTCGAGCGTCTCGTTGACGGGCATCTCCTCCGGCAGCGCCACCGCCACGTAGCCCGTGCGCGCGGGGTCGGAGAGCATGTCGCGCACCTTGAAGGCCTGGCGCCGGATCGGGCCGACGTGCGCGATCTCGCCGAACGTGCGCGGCGCGGTGAGCATCGCCAGCCCGTGGCCGGACGCCGGCGCGTCGACGATCACGAGGTCGTAGGAGCGGTTGTGCGCGTCCCAGCGCCGCTGCTGCGCGAGCTCCCACACCTTCGCGATGGTGATGAGCTCCTTCGCGCCGGGCGCGGCGGCGGCGAAGTGCTGGAACGCCGAGGATCCGGTGACGAGGCGCAGCGCCGGCCCGCCGCCGAGCTGGCGCGCGAGCCATTCGTGCATCGCGGCCGTCGGGTCGATGGTGATCGCCCACAGGTTGTCGGCGAGCTCGACCTCCTGCTCGGGCCGGACCCCGTGGCGCGCGAAGGCCCGCGACACCCGGTCCTGCTCGGCGACCTCGCAGACGATCGTGCGGCGTCCGCGCTCGGCGGCGGCGAGGCCGAGCGCCGCGGCGACGGTCGTCTTGCCGACGCCGCCCTTCCCGGTGACGTAGAGCAGCGTGCGGTCGAGGAGCGGGCGCGCCATCCGCCGGACAGGATGACGCGGCGGCCATGCGCCCTCGCCGGCCCCGCCGTCAGAACGTCTCGGAGCCCGTCGGCTCGCGGCGCGGGACGCCGTTGGCCTCGTGGCGCAGCACCGAGATCGCCTCGTAGACCGCTCCGCGGATGCGGTTGATGCCGCCGAGCGGCCGGTGCTCCGGCAGGGCGTGCCAGGGCGTGTACGAGAGCGCTTCGGCGAAGTCCCGCTGCGGCTTGGAGCCGAAGGCCTGCGGCGGGATGTGGATCGTCGCCACCGTCCGGAACGGCGCCGCCCGCTCGCTCCAGCCGATCGTCGGGTCCTCGACGGGCATCGCCGCGGGATCGTCCTGCCGCTGCACCATGAACTCGAACGTCGCGTCGCCCGACCGGAGCTGCTCGGCCATCGCCTGCTCCAAGGCGTTCGGGTGCGAGCCGAGCGGCGTGCGGCCGGTGCGGCGGCCCGGCGGCTTCGCCGAGTACTTCACGGCGTGGGGGCCGAGCGCGTACGGGGTCTGGCTCCAGTAGCGGATGCGCAGCGGGTTCGAGACCGGCTTCTGCGTCGCCATCAGCATGTTCGCCAGCTCGTGCAGACGCCAGCGGCGCGGGTCCGGCCCGAGGAAGAAGCGCAGCAGCCGCCCTTCCGTCATCCGCGCCGCCAGCTCCACGTAGTCCGAGGCGTTGCGGCAGAAGAACGAGCGGTTGTTGGCGACGATGAAGTCCTGCGTGGTCTCGTGGCGCTCCGCGGGCAGGACCTTCACGCCCTCGACCCCGCACACCTTGATCGACATGCCGTGCGCGTCGCGCCGGGAGTCGGGCCGCGGCACGGACGAGCTCGAGGAGAAGCGGATCCACGCCGGGTACGTGCGGGGCTCGGCGAACAGGCCGTGGCGCAGCTCCGCCGGCACGTCCGCGCGCACGGTGAACTCCGCCCGGACGCAGCCGTGGGACTTCGGGTGCTGGTCGCGGAGCGCCGGGCGGACGTGCGCGTAGTCCCGCTCGAAGGCGCGGCGCGCGATCTCCACCACCCGCGCGATGGCCTCGGCCTCGCCCGCGGGCACGGACTCCCGCGCGTGGGGAGGGAGCTCCGTCGCGATCATCGTCCCGCCAGCTCCCGCAGCGCGGCGATCCCAGGCACGAGCAGGTACTCGCACCCGCGCGTGAGCACGATCAGCGGCTGCGCCTGCGCGAAGTGCGGCGGCGATCCCTGGATCGTCACCTTGCCCGTCCCCTTGTTGTCCCCGAGCAGGTAGTCCTTGTCGTTGCCGAGCCGGAACGCGTTGCCGTCGTTGCACCATTGCGCCTGGATGACCTCGAACTGCCGCTCGAAGTCCGCGTTGAAGCAGATGAAGACCAGCCCGCGGTCCCGTCCGTCGTCCTCCAGCCCGGGGAGCCATTCGCCGTACGGCATGCCGCGGCGGATGATCCGGTGCCGGATGGACATCTGCCCGCCCCAGCCGAGCGCGTCGCGCGGGTTCGTACGGCGGATGTGCGCGCCCTTGGGGCAGCGCAGGCCGGCGCCGTCGCCGTCCATGTAGCGGAAGTCGTTGTCCGGCTCGGCCTGCGCCCGGCTGCCGAGATCGCGGCTCTCGGCGTCGCTGCGCCGCTCCACGAGCTCGATCGCCACGCCGTCGCGCCAGCGCCCGACGACCTTCGCGGCCATCAGCTCGTACAGCTGGTCGCCGTCGAGCTCGGCGCCGATCGTCTCGCCGTACCGTGCGGCCTCCGCGTACAGCTCGCGGCGGAAGCGCGCCACGTCCTGGTAGAGCTTGCGGTAGACCATGAAGGTCCCGTTGCGGAGCAGCGACGCCGCGGGGCCGGAGACGACGTGCCCGTCCTCGTCCGGATAGCCGTGGACGAACTCCCCGGCCTTCAGGTCGCGCCACGTGAGGCCGTCGTCCTGCGGGACCCCCTGCCCGGGGCGCGACCGCGCGGGCGCGCCCTCGATCGCGGGCTGGCCGAAGCCGTCGGCCCAGCCGAAGTGCTCGCGGCGGTGGTCGAGCGCGGCGGCGTCCTGCCGGTGGACGACCTGCAGGCCCGCGGCCTCCGCCTGCACGACGGCGGCGGCGACGGCGTCCCGGAACGCCCCGGGGTCGTCCCTGCCGCCGTTGAGCATGACCAGGACGTGGGCGCGCTCCGTGCCCAGTCCCTCGTCCCAGCGGTCGGGGGCGCTCGGCCCGGTGTCGTCGAGGACGCGCGGCGCGCGGTCGCGGATCGGCTCGCGGAAGGCGTCGGGGAGCGTCTGGAGCGTCGCGCCGGGAACGCCCAGCGCCGCCAGCCCCGCGTAGGTGAGGGCGACGTTGACCGCCGAGGCCGGCGGCGCCTGCCAGCGCTCCCCGGTGGTCACCTGCCCGGCGAGGTCGCGCAGGTACGCCCGACCGGACGCCGCGTCGGGCACGGAGAGGAAGAGGTAGGCCGCGGACGGGAAGTTGTAGCCCTGCAGGACGTTGCCCTGGATGTCGTTCAGCGCGAGGGAAACCACGTCGGCGACTCCTCGAGGTAGGCCTGCTGCAGCCGGGCGGCGTCCTGCTCCCCCTGGTGGTCGCGGGCGAAGGCCACCAGCGCGTCGCGCGCGGCCAGCGCGTGGCGCACCTCGTCCACGGTCACGCCGGGATAGCCGACGTGGAACAGCGACGTGTCGAGCCGGCTCGCGGCCAGGTAGGCGACGAAGCGCTCGGGGTCCGCGGCGCCCGGATAGCCCGCGCAGTGGCCCCAGATCGCGTCGGCGTCGGCACCGATGCGCGCGCGAAGCTCGTGCAGGAAGGACTCCGGCAGCCGGTCGGCGTAGCTCGTCCCCGGCGCGGCGCCCGGCTCGTCGGGCGCCGTGAGGCTCGCGGTGAACAGCAGGTACTCCGACTTCAGGCGCGGCGGCGGGCTCGGCGCGCCGGCCCAGTCCGTCTTGAGCTGGTCGATCACCACCCAGCGCCCGAAGTGGACGTACGGCAGCTTCGCGAGCGGGCTGTGCTCGCCCACCCCGAGGCCCCGGACGTGCGCGGCGAGGTCGCCGGCCGCGCCCGGGCGCACGGGGGTGAGCAGCGTGACGGCGTAGGAGCGGCCGACGCGGCTGCCGCCGCCACGGCGCGGCGGCCGGACGGCGAGCACGCGGCCCAGCCCGCGCACGGTCACAGGTCCTCCTGATGCTCGGTGAGGAACGCGCGGTAGCGCTCGCGGAACTGCTCGGGCGAGAGCGTCGCGGCCTGGACGGTGAAGGCGCGCAGCGGCTCGCGCAGCGCGAGCGCCGACTTGACCATCGTCGTCGTCGCCGTCGGATAGGCGGAGTAGTAGTGGTCGGCGACGAACTCGTTCGCGCGGATGTAGGACTTGAAGGGGGTGACCGGCTGCGGCCCCGGGAACCCGTACGACGTCCCCCAGATGAGCGACATCCCGCGCGTGAGGATCGTCGCGAAGGCGTCGATGTACTGGTCGAACGTGCCGTTGTAGTTGCTCTCGAACATGAGCAGCGGGTGGCCGAGGCGCTCGCGCGGCTGCCCGTGGTCGGGGATGCGGCGGATCACGATCCAGCGCGCGAAGTGGATGAACGACAGCGCGCGGATGGTGCTCTTGCCGTCGGGGAGCCTGCGTCCGACCCCGAAAACGAGCCGCAGCCACCACTGGCCGCCCGGCGGCCGGCCCCACGGGCGCTTGACCGGCGAGAAGACGGTCATGGCACGCGCGCGCCCGTGCGTGTTCGGCTCGGGCGACGGGAACCCGGGCGCCGCGTCGAGCACCGCCTCCGGGATCTGGCCCGTCCCGCGGGGCGTGCCCAGCTCGCGAGTCTCGGGCGCGCTCGCTTCCGCGCCGGCCGCCTCCCGGCCGTCGCCGCTCGAGGACATCTCACCTCCGTGCCGTCCTGGGGTCGGGCCAACCTAGCCGGTTTCCGGGGTCGCCGTCAAAGTCGCCACCTGCACACGCCGCGGCTGGTACGGTCGCGCCTGGTGACCGCCGTCGAGGAGCTGCTGGCCCGCCATCAGCCCGTCCTGAAGTACGACTCGCAGGAGTGCTACTTCGCCGACTCGGCGGCGCAGTGGACGGACAACCGCGGGCACACGCTCGTGGACGGGAACGGGAAGGTGCTCGCGAAGGCGGGGGACGGTCTGTCGCTCGCCTTCCTCGGCCCGACCTACGCCGACGGCCGGCGCGCCGCCCGGACGCACCTCGTCGGCTGCCCGACGCGCGACTACGCCGAGCAGGCCCGCCGGCTGCACGCGATGGAGCGCTACGCGAACCGCACGTACGGCCACGCCGTCACGGACGCGGCCGGCGACCTGTGGCTGCAGTACTGGTTCTTCTACTTCTTCAACGACTACAACCTGATCGGGAGCGTGATCAAGGCGGGCCTCCACGAGGGGGACTGGGAGATGATCCAGATCCGCCTCCGCGACGAGCGCCCGGATCACGCGGTGTACGCGCAGCACGGGAAGTCGAGCAGCCGCGACTGGCGGCAGGTCGACGTCGTGCCGGGGGCCGAGCGCCCGATCGTCTACGTCGCGCGCGGCTCCCACGCCGCCTACTTCGAGCCGGGCGCGCACTGGACGGGGCACTGGTTCGACCGCGCCGACGCGAAGCGCAAGAGCCGCGACCAGCGGCTCGAGATCGTCGTCGACGACGCGCCGGAGTGGCGCTGGATGCGCTGGCCGGGCGCCTGGGGGGACACGAAGAGGCGCGGCGGCAATCCGCTCGACTCCGACAGCCCGAACAGCCCCGGCTGCCGCCCGCGCTGGGAGGACCCGCTCGTGATGCTCGAGAAGGAGCAGCGCGCGCCGGCGACGGCGCCGGCGTCGCGCGTGAGCGCGCCCCCGGCCCCGCGCGTGCGCGTCGACTGGGCCGACGGCCGCATCCGCGTCCGCTACCGCGTGCTCGCGGCGGCCGGCCGGTCGCGGCCGACGGCGATCGTGGTGACGCTGAACTCGCCGGACGAGAGCGCGCCGCCGACGACGGAGTCGTTCCCCGTCGAGGGCGCGAGCGGCGAGGTGGAGCTCGCCACGCCCGTCGATCCCGCGCGGCGCTACGACGTCTACGTCAGCGCGGCGACCGCCGAGGGCGTGCCGTCGGAGAGCGTCCGGGTGGACCTCGCGCCTGCGGTCACGGCACGATGACGAGCTTGCGGTTCGGTGAGGAGCCCTGCCGTCGCCACGCGTCCGCGACGTCCTCGAGCGGCACCCGCTCGACGTCGACGCGGATCTCCCCCGCGGCCGCGTGGGCGGCCATGCGCTGGTAGGCGGCGCGGCGGCGCTCGAGGTCCGCCGCGTAGTTCGTGTGGCCGACGATGCTGACCGGCGTGGAGCGCACGGCCCCGGAGGGGATCGTCGCCTCTGCGCCCGCCGACTGGCCGAGCGCCACGTGCCGGGCGAACGGGTTGGCGGCGCCGATCGCCGCCACCGCGGGCTCGGCCCACAGCGGGTCGAGCGTGACGTCGACGCCGCCGCCGGCGGCCTCCCGCAGCGCGCCCGCGAGGTCGTCGTGCGCGTCGAGCCGGACGGTCGCGTCGGCACCGAGCGCG
>DATMVH010000326.1:0-3888 GCA_035563395.1 Solirubrobacteraceae bacterium | reverse complement strand
CGGCCGGCCGCGGTCCCGCCGCGCGGCTGCGCGTGCTGCTGGCCCTGCCGCCGTGGCGTGCCTGACCGTCAGCGGCGCGCGACGATGACGAGCCGCGAATCCGTCGCGAACGCGCCGCCGTCGAGGTCGCCGTAGCACTTGGCGTCGGCGAAACCCGCGCGCCCCAGCATCGCCAGCAGCTCCGTCGCGGTGTAGACGCGCACCGAGAAGGTGCGCGAGTCGCGCTCGCCGCCCGCCCCGAGGAGGGTCTGCGTCGTCTGCGCGACGCCGGAGGCGGGGTCGAAGGTCCGCTGCTCGAGGAGCAGCCGCCCGGCGCCGAGCGACCGCCAGTCCTGCTCGCGGAACTGGCGCACCAGCCGGTCGCGCTGCAGGGTCTCGATCACGAGCCGGGCGTCGGGGCGCAGGACCCGCCCGATCTCGCCGAGCACCTTCTCGTCCTCCTCGTCGCCGAGGTACCCGAGGGAGGTGAACAGGTTGACGGCGGCGTCGAAGCTGCCGTCGGGGAACGGCAGCTCGCGGTAGTCGGCGCGGACGAACCGCGGGCGGCGGTCGCCGGCGGCCCGCCGCTCGGCCTCGTCGAGCAGCGTCTGCGAGCGATCCACGCCGACGACCCGGTACCCGGCCTGCGCGAGCGGCACGGAGTGGCGGCCGAAGCCGCATGGCACGTCGAGCAGGTCGCCGCCGTCGGGGCAGGCGCTCAGCCGCGCGGCGGCGAGGGCCTGCGCCTCCGCCTCGCTCTGGCGCTCCTCGTCGGCGTAGGCGCGCAGGTAGAAGTCGCTGAAGAACGCGTCCCAGCTCTCGGTGGTGCTGAGGGCCGGACGCGCCACGCCGTGGAGTCTACGGCCGCGCCAGCGGGGTCAGCCCGCCAGCGCCGCCCGTCGCGACTCCTGCCGCATCTCGGCGAGGATGCGCTCGAGCCGCGGCTCCGTCGACGTGTCGACGTGGATCATCGCCGCCGCCACGGCGGGATGGCGCTCGGCGATCAGCGCGTGCATCTGCTGCGCGACCGCCCGGTAGGCCGGATGCCCCTCGCGGCCGGAGCGCAGCTCGATCAGGTGCATCGCCTCGCGCGCGTTCAGGTCGAGGACGTAGCGGATCCGGTAGCCGAGGCAGAGCGCATAAGGCGCGGCCGCCGCGTACCCGGCGTCGACGAGCCGGCGATACTCGGCCGCGGAGCGGTCCAGCGCCGCCCGGTACGCGTCGCCCTCGCCGGCGGCGACGACCTCTCCGGGCACGCCGGCGCCGAGGTCGGGCGTGAGGTCCTGCCACTGGACCGTCAGCATGCGGTGGCGCTGGAGGTCGCGGAAGGCACCGTAGTCCGACACGACCTCGAAGCGGTAGCGGAGCGCCTCGAACCCGCGGCCCGGACGGTGGCGGCGGTTCAGCCGCTCGCCGACGAGATCCCCCAGCATGGCGGCGCGCTCGCCGGTGGGCAGCGCCTCGACCGCCTCGCGCGCGCGGTCCTCGCTCGTCGCCGCGGACTCGAAGAGCAGGGCCGCCAGCAGCGCGCCCTCGTCGCCGTCGACATGCAGGAGCCGCACGGACGGCCGCGCGTCCGCCGGGTCGGCGCCGTCGAGCCCGAGGCGCGCGGCCCATCGCCGGCCGGCCGCCCGGCGGTTGCCGAGGTACTCCGCCCACGCGCCGCCGCGCTCGGGCCGCTCGACGCGGGCCACGAAGCTCGGCATCACGGCCTGCACGGCGCGCAGCAGCAGCTCCCCGTAGCGGCGGGCCTCCGGGAGCGGGTGCCCGATGAGGTGCAGGATGAGCTGCTCGTAGGTCTGGCCGGTGGCGTAGATGCCCATGTGCGACAGCGACGCCGCGGGCAGCAACCCGCGCAGGAGGTCGAGCGCCTTGGCGCCGACCGCGCGCGCCCGGGCGGCGGGCGCCTCGCCGACCGTGCTCGGATACCGCGCATCGACCCACGCGCGCACGCGCGGCAGCGCGGCCGCGTAGGTGTCGAACAGCGCATCCATCGCCTCGGCGTAGGCGGGCCCGAGCTCCGGGTCGCGGTGGTAGCGGTAGCCGCCGCCGGGCATCGGCGCGTCGTAGGCGATGTAGCGGGTCGACTGCTCCAGGTAGGCCGCCGGCCGTGGGCGCTGGAGGAGCTTGGTCAGCACGTTCGAGACCCACTCGCATGCCACGTGCGCGCCGCCGAGCTGGGCGACCGAGTCGTCCCCGTACCCGACGAAGACGCGCTCGTAGAGCTGCGCCGCGCGCTCGCCCTCGCGCCCGTCCCACGCCGCGCCGTCCGGCACGGAGTCGGCGAACTCCTCGAGGAAGAGCCGGCGCAACGTGCCCGGATACCGGGAGTAGCGCGCGAACAGCGCCCCCTTGACCGTTTCCGGCAGGTTCACGAGCGCGAACACCGGCCCGTCGAGGTCGGTGAAGTGGGGCGCCAGCCGCTCCCGCTCGGCGGGCGTGAAGTCCTCGTCCGGATGGAGCACGGCGGCGGAGGCTAGCGCCGTGCGCGGCGGCACGGGTGGTGGCGCCCGGCGCTCAGGGGGGCGGGATGAGGCAGTCCTCGCGCCGTCGCGGCCCCGCGCCGGCGATCCACACCGCGGCGTCGGCGAGGCGGCTGCGGACGTCGATGCGGGCGTGCTCGACCCCGAGCGCGAGCCCCACCTTGCCGCCCAGCGCGTACGTGTCCGAGCGGTCGTCCACGACGTGGACCTGCCGCTCCACGACGCCGCGCGTCGCCGCGAGCCCCGCGATCTCGCGGACCACCGCGGGCGGCCACGGGGCGCCGTCGCCGATGCGGGCGCGGATCTCGGGGTCGCGCAGGTCGAGCCGCGCCGTGACCTCCTCGACGCGTCCGGATGTCGCCCGGGAGGACCGCACGACCAGCTCGCGGGGCTGGCCGCGCTCCGTCGTGTACTCGAGCACCGCCTCGCGCGCGGGGCCCGACGTCGACCACGCCGGAAGGGTGGCGTAGACCTGCGGGTCGTCGAGCGTGCCGCGGAAGAACCACGTCGTCCGCCCGCCGCCGGTGCGGCGCCCCAGCAGCGCTTCCGTCCCCGCGCGGCCGCCCGCGCTTCCCAGCCACGGCACCTCGGCGCCGATCGACGCGTCTGTCGCCTCGCCGCCGGCGTGCCAGCGCTCCTCCGCCGGGATGCTCGCGATCCCGCGCGGGTCGGGCCCGAGCGCGCGCTCGAGGAACCGCCGCGCCGCGCCCACGTCCGGGAACGTCCAGCTGCTCGCGCTCTCCCGCACGAGGCCGGCGTGCCAGGCGAGGCCGGCCTCGATCCCCGTGTCGCGCCCGCCGTGCTTGACCGTGTAGCCGAACCCCCCGGTGGCGCCGAGCTCCTTGCCCTCCGCGCGCGTCACCACGGCGCTGCCGTCCGAGCGCAGCGACACGGTCCAGCGCCCGTCCTCGCCGACCCGCAGGGAGAGCACGTCGAGGGTCGTTGCCGTGCCGCTCTCGCGCTCGCTCGTGACGCACGGCGCCAGGCCGGCGGCGCGCGCCTCGGCGTCCCGGCAGATGTCCCCGCCGACGATGCACACGCCCGTCCGCACGGCGGCGAGCACGCGCTCGCCGACGCGCGGCATCGCGACCGCCCCGGCGAGCGCCAGCACGGTGGCGACCACCAGCAGCACGGCGGCGTAGTCGGCGGCGGCCTGCCCGTCCCGGGAACCCATGGCCGGCATAGGCCGGCGCTCCCGGGGATTCGCCCCCCGGCGGCGCGGAGCTCAGAACAGCCCGGAGATCGCCGAGCCCGCGTCGTTGGCGACGTCGAGCAGCGGCTCGGGGTAGATCCCGAACACCACGGTGGCCACCGTGCAGACCACGGCGACGGCGATCACCTCGGGCTGGCGCGGCCGCCGCTCCGGCGCGGTGGCGGCCAGGCGGTCGCTCGCGGCGACGGCGCCCGGATCGTCGTCGGCCTCGGG
>DATMVH010000325.1:0-13085 GCA_035563395.1 Solirubrobacteraceae bacterium | reverse complement strand
GCCGCGCGAGCGCCGGCGTGCCGCCCGACGCGCGAGCGCCGCCGACCACCGCTGTCCCTCCAAGCCATGTCGACCGGGGGCACCGGCGGCTCAGGAATCGAACGCGGCGGTCGACAAACGAGAGGGACGACACGCCGGAATCCGGGTCAGCCGTGGGAGGCGACCGTCTACGGATGCGGCAGCTCGTTCCCAGCGCCATGCGGTCGCCGCCCCCGGCAGGCCGCAGCCGGCGCCTTCCCGTCCGATCACGGAGGTTTCACCCGCCATGCCGTTCGTCATCACCCAACCCCGCCGCGGCAGCCGCGTGGTGCTCGCTGCAGTCGGCGCGGCGGCCGCGCTCGCGTTCTCTGCCACGCCCGCGCTCGCAGACACGGCCGTCGAGCTCGCCGCTCTTGACGCCCCGACCGAGGAGATCGCGGTCAGCACCGCGACGTCGACCGAGACGCAGGCCGCCGCGACTCCCGAGGTCGCGAGCGTCTGCACCACTCCGTCCTTCAGCAAGCCCTTCCGGCTCTGGGGCGACTTCAACGACTACACCCTCGCGCCCGGCGGGGACATGGAGGATGGGGCCCCCGGCTGGACGCTCGACGACGGCGCCGAGATCGTCGAGGGCAACAACTGGTTCCGCGTCGGCGACCGTTCCGACGACCACTCCCTGCGGCTCCGCAGCGGCGCGTCGGCGCTGAGCGCCCCGATGTGCATCGACGACACGTACTCCTCGTTCCGCTTCTTCGCCCGCCGTGCCGTGCCGTCCAGCTCCGACCTGCGCGTCGACGTGCTGTGGTGGGAGTCCGGCGCCACGCACTCGGCGCGGGTCACGCTCGACCGCTTCGCGGGCCTCCTCTGGGCGCCGGTGCGGCCGATCGACCTGCCGGCTGCGCACCTGTCGGCCGGGGGCCACGAGCCGATCCAGTTCCGGTTCACCGTGACCGGGCACTCGGGCGCTTGGCTGCTCGACGACGTCTACGTCGATCCGTTCTCGCGCGGCTGATCCCGCGCCGTAGCATGTGAGGGAGTGTTCGACTCCCTCGCCGAGAAGCTTCAGGGCACCCTCGCCGGCGTTCGCCAGCGGGGTGCCCTCACTGAAGACGACATCAACGCGGCCATGCGCGAGATCCGTCTCGCGCTGCTCGAGGCCGATGTCAACTTCAAGGTCGTCAAGCAGTTCACCTCGACGGTGAAGGAGCGCTGCCTGGGCGTCGAGGTGCACAAGCAGCTCAACCCCGGGCAGCAGGTCGTCAAGATCGTCAACGAGGAGCTGACCGCGCTGATGGGCGGCCAGTCGGCGGGCATGACCTTCTCGCCGCGGCCGCCCACCGTCGTCCTCATGGCCGGCCTCCAGGGCTCCGGCAAGACGACCGCCACCGCGAAGCTCGCGCGCTGGCTGCGCGAGGAGCGCGGCTCCGCCGTCGCGGTCGCCGCCTGCGACGTCTACCGCCCGGCCGCCGTGGACCAGCTCGTGAAGGTCGGCGGCCAGGCCGGCGCCGCCGTGTACCAGCAGGGGACGGATCGCAATCCCGTCGACATCGCGCGCTGGGCGCTCGACCAGGCCAAGCGCGACGGCAAAGACGTGCTGATCATCGACACGTCCGGGCGCCTGCACATCGACCAGGCCCTCATGCAGGAGCTCGCCGACATCCGCTCGGCGACGCGCCCGCACGTCGTCCTCCTCGTGGTCGACGCGATGACGGGCCAGGACGCGGTCAACGTGGCTGAGCAGTTCGCCGAGGTCGCGCAGTTCGACGGGGTCGTCCTCTCCAAGCTCGACGGCGACGCGCGCGGCGGCGCCGCGCTGTCGGTCAAGGCGGTCACGGGCAAGCCCATCCTGTTCGCGTCGACGGGCGAGAAGCTCGCCGATTTCGAGCGCTTCCACCCGGACCGCATGGCGCAGCGGATCCTCGGCATGGGCGACGTCCTCTCGTTCATCGAGAAGGCGGAGCGGTCGTTCGAGGAGGACGAGGCGAAGGCGCTCGAGCGCAAGCTCCGCAAGAACCAGTTCACGCTCGAGGACTTCCTGGACCAGTTGCGCCGCATCCGCAAGATGGGGCCGCTCACCTCGCTGCTCGGGATGATCCCGGGCCTCGCCGGCCACCAGCTCTCGAAGATGCAGGTCGACGAGAAGGAGTTCGACCGCATCGAGGCGATCATCCTCTCCATGACGCCGCACGAGCGGCGGCATCCGGAGCTCATCAAGGGCTCGCGCCGGCTGCGGATCGCCAAGGGCTCGGGCACGACGGTCCAGCAGGTCAACCAGCTCGTCAAGCAGTTCGGCGAGATGCGCAAGCTCATGCGCGGCCTGCAGCAGGGCAGGATGCCGGACCTCGGCCAGCTCATGCGGAACCGGTAGCGCCCGTCGCTACACTCCCTCGCCGCATGTCCGTCAGCATGAGACTCACCCGCGTCGGCGGGCGGAAGGACCCGGTGTGGCGCGTCGTCGTCGCCGATCGCCGGTCCCCGCGGGACGGGCGGTTCATCGAGACCGTCGGCCGCTACAACGCCCAGACCGACCCCTCGACCATCGTCCTCGACGAGGAGCGGGTCCGCCACTGGCTCGACCGCGGCGCCCAGCCCACCGGGCCGGTCCGCAAGCTCCTCAAGACGCAGGGCATCCAGCCCGCCGGCCGGTAGGCCGCCCGCCCCGTGCGGGACCTCCTCGAGTACCTGGCCCGCGCTCTCGTCGACCGGCCCGACCGCGTGCGCGTCGAGGAGTTCGAGGAGGACGACGGGACGCTGGTGCTCGAGCTGTCCGTGGCGGACGACGACTACGGCAAGGTGATCGGCCGCGGCGGGCGCACGGCGCAGGCGCTGCGGACGGTGGTCAAGGCCGCGGCGGTGAAGGACAACCGCCGCGTCCTCATCGACATCGTTGAGTGACCCGCTCGTCGAGGCGGGGCGCGTCGGCCGTCCGCACGGGCTCGACGGCTCGTTCCACGTGACCCGCCCCGAACCGCGGCTGCTAGCGGGCGTGGAGGAGATCCTCGTCGACGGCCGCCCCGCGCGGATCGACCGCCGCGGCGGCACCGACGAGCGCCCGATCCTCCGCCTCGAGGGGCACGCCGGCCGCGAGGCCGCCGAGGCGCTGCGGGGAGCGCAGCTCGCCGTCCCGGCGACGGCGCTGCCGCCGCTCGACACGGACGAGTTCTGGGCACACGAGCTCGAGGGCTGCAGCGTCTGCGACGGCGACCGCGCGGTCGGCACGGTCAGGCGGCTCGTGGCGCTGCCGTCCTGCGAGGCCGTCGAGGTCGAGCGCGCGGACGGCGGCCCGGAGCTGCTCGTCCCGCTCGTCCGCGACGCGATCCGCTCCGTCGACGTCGGCGCGCGGCGCATCGACATCGACCTGCGCTTCCTCGGCGAGTGAGCGCGGGCGCCGTGGACATCGACGTCTTCACCCTGTTCCCGGCGTGGTTCGACTGGTTCCGCACCCAGCGCCACGTTGCCAACGCGCTCGCGCTGGGGTCGAAACTGTCGTGCGTCGATTACCGCGCGCACACGCCGCTGCGCGCGGGACAGGTCGACGACACGCCGTTCGGTGGCGGCGCCGGGATGGTGCTGCGGGTGGACGTCGTCGAGGCCGCGCTCCGCGCGCGGTACGGATCCGATCCTGCCGCGGGCACGTCCGGCCGGCGCGTCGTCGCCTTGACGCCCGGCGGACGGCTGCTCGACGACGGCTACGTCGAGGAACTGGCCGCGGAGCCCGCGCTCACGCTCCTGTGCGGCCGGTACGAGGGCTTCGACGAGCGGATCATGGAGCACTTCTGTACCGACCGACTGTCGATCGGTCGCTACGTGCTGGCCGGCGGAGAGCTCGCCGCGATGGTGGTGTGCGACGCCGTGCTGCGCAAGCTCCCGGGCGCGCTCGGGCACGAGGAGTCCGCGCACGAGGAGTCCTTCTCGGCCGCGCTGGAGGGCGCGCCGGAGTACCCGCACTACACGCGCCCGGCGGACTGGCGCGGGTGGCTCGTGCCCGAGGTGCTGCTCAGCGGTCATCATGCGCGAATCCGCGAATGGCGGCTGGAGCAATCGCGCGTGCGAGCGCAGCGAGACGGCGGCGCTTCGCTACCATGAACGCGCCCCGCGACAGCCGCCCCGGCTCTCGCGGTTTTTTCTCGCCATGAGCACCGTCATCGACAGCCTCGAGCGCACGCAGCTCCGCCGGGTCCCGAAGTTCCAGGCCGGCGACCGGGTGCGCGTCCACTTCCAGGTGATCGAGGGCACCCGCCGTCGTACGCAGGTCTTCGAGGGTGTCGTGATCAAGCGCCAGGGGGAGGGCGTCCGCGAGACGTTCACCGTGCGCAAGCAGTCCTTCGGCGTCGGCGTGGAGCGCACGTTCCCGCTGCACTCGCCCAAGATCGAGCGGATCGAGGTCGCCGCTCGCGGCGACGTCCGCCGCGCCAAGCTCTACTACCTGCGCGGTCGTGTCGGCAAGCGCGCGCGTGTGCGCGAGCGCCGCTATACCGGCCCGGAAGAGGTCGTGGAGGCGGGTTTGCTGCACGATCCCGCCGCCGAAGCCGCCGCCGCGGCGGCCGCGGAGGCGGGGAGCGCCGAGGCCACGGACGGTGCGGCCGTCGCCGAAGCCGAGGCCGCGAACGCGGCGGGCGGTGGCGAGGAGGCGGCGCCGGCGCCGTCTGCCGGTGACGCCGAGGCCAGCGAGGCCTCCGCCGCCGACGCCGAGAAGTAGGGTGGAGCGCGGCTCGTCTGCGTCGGGCTCGCTCTTCGAGCTCGTCCTGATCGTGGCCGTGGCGCTCGGCCTCGCGCTCGGGATCCAGGCGTTCCTCGTGAAGCCGTATCGCATCCCGTCCGAGTCGATGATGCCGACGCTCGAGATCGGCCAGCGCGTGCTCGTGAACCGCATCGGCGGACGCTTCAGCGATCCGCAGGTCGGCGACGTCGTCGTGTTCCATCCGCCGGCGGGCGCGGAGAGCGACAACGAGTGCGGCGGCGGGCCTCCGCCCGCCGGAGAGCCGTGCTCGGAGCCGACGGCGCAGCGCGCCGACGTCAACTTCATCAAGCGCATCGTCGCGGGCCCGGGGGACCGACTCTCCATCGAGCAGGGCCACGTCGTACTCAACGGCGAGCGCCAATCCGAGCCGTTCGCGTTGCCGTGCCAAGGCAGCGAGGGCTGCACGTATCCGCGTGCGATAACCATTCCGCCCGACCACTACTTCATGATGGGCGACAACCGTGGATCGTCCGACGACAGCCGGTTCTGGGGACCCGTACCGCGCGACTGGATCATCGGGGGCGCGTTTGCCACGTACTGGCCCCCGAAGCGCATCGGGCTCCTCTGACGCTCCGCGCGGGCGCGCCGCCCGCAAGGCGCGGCGCCGGCCGGCCGGGGCGCGCCTGTTCCGGTTCGACCGGCAGCTTGGCGCTCGCTTCGTCGCCGGCGCCGACGAGGCCGGCCGCGGCTGCCTCGCAGGACCGCTCGTCGCGGCCGCGGTGCTGTTCGACTACGAGCGGCTGACGCTGCGCGACCTGCGGTCGCTGTCCGGGCTCAACGACTCCAAGCAGCACACCGCCGAAGCCCGCGAGGAGCTCTTCCCGCGCATCCTGCGCGCCGCCGCGCGCGTCGCCGTGACGTCGCGCTGCGTCCGCGGGATCGACGAGCGCGGCCTGCACAAGACGAACCTCGCCGCGCTTCGCGACGTGCTCGTGCGCGTCGGCTGCGACGGCTGCCTCTGCCTCTCGGACGGCTTTCCGGTGGGGGACACCGGGTTCGACCAGCGCCCGGTGGTCGGCGGCGATGCGACGAGCGCCGCGATCGCGGCCGCGTCGGTGATCGCCAAGGTCACGCGCGACCGCTTCATGCAGCGGATGGAGACGCGCTATCCGGGCTGGGAGTTCGCGGCGCACGTCGGCTACTCCACGCCCGAGCACCGCGCGGCCATCGAGCGTCTCGGGATCTCGCCGCTGCACCGGCTGTCGTTCCAGTCGATGGCATACCAGCAGCTGTCTCTCTAGGCGTCTGATCGCGCACCGCGCGGCGGTGCACCGCTGCGTCTTGCGGATGAGTCGGTCGGCGTGCATGCCGCGATTCTGAGCCTGCTCGAAGCGCGCGGGCCGGATTGCGGAGTTTCGGAACAGATTCGGCGCAGAGCCGTGACGGTCGCCTGCGGTTCCGGTGCGCGGCGGCGCGGAGCATGTCGGCCATGGCATCGGACGCCCGCAAGACCCTCGGCCGCCGCGGAGAGCAGTTCGCCGTGGAGCACCTCACCCGCCGCGGCTGGCAGGTGCTGGCCCGCAACCACCACACCCGCTTCGGCGAGCTGGACATCGTCGCGCGGGACGGCGAGACGCTCGTCTTCTGCGAGGTCAAGACCTGCCGTGCCGGGCGCGGCGAGCCGTGGGACAACCTCCATGGCGCCAAGCGCAACCAGGTCCGGCGCATGGCGTCCGTGTGGCTCAACGAGGTCCGCGAGCGCCCGTTCTTCGTCGCGGTCCGCTTCGACGCGGTCGGGGTCCTGGTCGACGAGCGCGGCCACCTCGTGCGCCTGGATCACCTCGAGGGGGCGTTTTGAGCCTCGCGCGCGTGAACGCGTTCGCGGTCGACGGCGTCGAGGCCCGGCGCGTATGGGTCGAGGTCGACATCCGCGGCGGCCTGCCGGCCTTCACCGTGGTCGGCCTCGGCGACACGGCGGTGCGGGAGGCGCGCGAACGCGTCCGTGCCGCGATCGTGAACTCGGGCTACGAGTTCCCCGGCAAGCGCATCACGGTGAACCTCGCCCCGGCGTACCTGCGCAAGGTCGGCCCGAGCTTCGACCTGCCGATGGCCGTGGCCGTCCTCGCGGCGAGCGGTCAGCTCCCGCCCGAGGATGTGGCGCGGTGTGCCGTCGTCGGCGAGTTGTCGCTCACGGGCGAGGTCCGCGCCACGCGCGGGACGCTCGCGATCGCGGAGGCGGCCGAGCGGCATGGGCTCGCTCGCCTCCTGCTGCCGCGCACGCGGGCGCGCGAGGCCGCGCTCGTGCCGGCGCTCGATGTGCTCGGGGTCGAGACGCTGCAGGAGGCGGTCGAGGTGCTCCGCGGCGACCGCGCCGTCGCGCCGATCCCCGAGGTGGATGCGGCCACGGCCGCAGCCGAGCCGGACGACGTCGATCTCAGCGACGTCCGCGGCCACAACGCGCTCGTCCCGGCGCTCGAGATCGTCGCCGCCGGAGGTCACAACCTCTTCATGCACGGTCCCCCGGGGACCGGCAAGACGATGATCGCCCGGCGCCTTCCGTCGCTCCTGCCCCCGCTCACGCCGGCCGAGGCGATCGAGATCACGCGGGTGCATTCGGTGGCCGGGATGCATGGCGGCGAGGGCCTCGTCCAGCGGCGGCCGTTCCGCGCGCCGCACCACACGATCTCCGCCTCCGGACTCGTCGGCGGCGGCGCCCCCGTGCACCCGGGCGAGGTGACGCTGGCGCACCACGGCGTGCTCTTCCTGGACGAGCTCTCGGAGTTCTCCCGGCCGGCGCTCGAGGCGCTTCGCCAGCCGCTCGAGGACGGCCGCGTCGCGATCGTGCGCGCGCAGCGCGTCACGGTGTTCCCGACCCGCTGCACCCTGGTCGCGGCGTCGAATCCGTGCCCTTGCGGCCGCGAGTCACGGGCTTGCACGTGCTCGGCGGCGGATCTGGCGCGACATCGCCGGCGGCTGAGCGGCCCGCTCTTGGACCGCATCGACGTCTGCATCGCCGTCGCGCGCCCGTCCGCGGCGGCGATGCGTCGCCTGGCCGCGCCGTCGTCGGCGGACGTGCGCGCGCGGATCGTGGCGGCGCGGGAGCGCCAGGTCGCGCGGCTGGAGGGCACCGGGCTGACGTGCAACGCGCAGCTGACGCCCCGGCTGCTGCGCGAACTCGCCAACGCCACGCCAGCGGCGCAGCGGCGGCTCGACCGCGTGCACGACCGCAGCGCCCTCAGCGCGCGTGGCCACGGCCGCATCCTTCGTGTCGCCCGCACGATCGCCGATCTCGCGGACAGCGGATCCGTGCGGCCGGACCATGTCGACCAGGCGGCGAGCCTGCGGCTCGACGATGCCGCGCTGGCCGAGGCGGCATGACGCTCCGCACGTGCGACGCCTGCCTCCGGCGCACCGACCTGCTCGGCGCGCTGGCGGCGCGCCTGGACGTCGAGTGGCGTCGCCGCAGTGCGCCGTCGGGCGTGCTGTCGCTGTCAGACGACGCCCTGATCGCGCTCGATCCCACCGGCGCGGCAGCGCGCCGTCACGCGCGCTTCCGTCCTGAAACCGCGCGCGAGCAGATCGCCGCGGCGGGGCTCACGGCGACGTGCCGGTGCTCGGACCGCTTTCCTCCGCGCCTTCTCGAGCTGCCCGATCCACCCGCGGTTCTCCACGTCGCCGGCGATGCCGGCGCGCTCGACGACGAGGCCGCCGTCGCGGTCGTCGGCGCCCGTCGCGGCACGCCCTACGGCCTAGAGGTCGCGCGCGGGCTCGGACGGTCGCTGTCCGCGGCGGGCGCGACGGTCGTGTCGGGCCTCGCGCTGGGCGTCGATGCCGCGGCCCATCTCGGTGCGCTCGACGGTACCGGCGCGCTCGTCGCCGTGCTGGCCGGTGGAGCCGACCGGCCGTATCCCGCTCGCCATCGCGCGCTCCACCGCCGCGTGGCGGAGCGGGGATGCGTCGTCTCGGAGTTGCCGCCGGGCGTGGGCCCGCATCGCTGGGCGTTCGTGGCGCGCAACCGCATCATCGCCGGCCTGTCCGCCATGACGATCGTCGTCGAGGCGACGGAGCGGTCCGGCTCCCTGACGACGGCGGACTTCGCGGTCCAGGCCGGGCGCGCGGTAGGCGCCGTTCCCGGGCCGGTCACGTCGCGGTTCTCGGCCGGCGCGAACGCGCTCATCGCCGCCGGCGCGGCCGTCGTGCGCGATGTGCGCGACGTGCTCGACGTCGTGCCCGACGCGGGCACGGCGGCAGAAGTGGCGGCCGCGGCGGTGGGCGTGGCCGAGCCGCCGGAGCCCGAGCTCCGGCGTCTGCTGGACCGGATCGAGCGCGGCGCCGGCACCGCCGCCGAGCTTGCACCGGATCCGGAGGCGTTCGGCCGTGTGCTGCATGGACTGACGGAGCTCGAGCTGCGCGGGCTCGTCCGGCGCGACTTCGGCGGACGCTATGTCCGGGCGCTCGGCGGCGGCGAAGGTGCGGCGGCGCGGTGACGGCACGCCGGACCGCGTCGATCGGCGGGCGCTGCCGCGACGGGCGGCGGTCTACCCTGCTCGCCATGCCGCGCCCCGTGCCCGCCGTCTTGACCATCGCCGGCTCCGATTCGGGCGGCGGCGCGGGGGTGCAGGCGGACCTCAAGGCCTTCGCCCGCTGCGGCGTGCACGGCATGACGGCGATCACCGCGCTCACCGCGCAGAACACGGTCGGGGTCACGGCCGTGCACCCGGTGCCCGGTGCGTTCATCGTCGAGCAGGTGCGCGCCGTGGCCGAGGACATCGGGGTCGACGCGGTGAAGATCGGGATGCTGGGCACCGCCGCGATCGTCGAGGCGGTCGAAGCGGCGCTCGGGCTCCTGGAGCCCGGCACTCCGGTCGTCATCGACCCGGTCATGGTCGCGGAGTCCGGCGCCGTGCTGCTCGACGACGCGGCACGCGACGCGCTCGTCCAGCGCCTCCTGCCGCGCGCCACGGTGATTACGCCGAACCTGCCCGAAGCGCGGGTGCTGGGCGGCGACGACGCGCCGGCCGATCCTCCCGCGCTCGCCGAGGCGCTCCACCGGCTCGGCCCTGAGGTCGTCGTCGTGACGGGTGGCCATCGCGACGAGGTCACGGATGTGGTCTTCGACGGCGAGCGCGTGCATCGCATCCCGGGTGAGCGTCATCCCGACGGCGCCGCACACGGGTCCGGGTGCACGCACTCCTCGGCGCTCGCCGCGCATCTGGCCCTCGGCCACGACCCCGTCAGCGCCGCGCGAGCGGCCAAGGCGATCGCCGCGGAGGCCGTGCGCCGAGGGCTCCGCGGGCTCGGGCGCGGCGCCGGTCCCGTCGACGTGCTCGGCGGCTCGACGGCGGCGGCGTCGCGCCCCTTCCGAGCGGAAACCCCTTGGGTATCATCGCGTCGATGAAGTTCCTCCGCATGCGTCCGGGCTACGGCGAGCAGCTCATCGCCGAGGGCGATCCCGCGATCGCCGACGACGAGCAGCGCCTCGTCGAGGAGTTCCGGCGCCAGTTGGACCAGGGGATGTGGGCGGCGATCCCCACGGCCGCGGCGGACGGCCGGCGCGAAGCGCAGATGGTCCACGCCTTCGAGGAGATTCCGCAAGGCACCGGCCGCGTCATCTTCTTCCCGCGCGCGGCCGGCGGCGCGCGGTAGTCGCGATGGCGTCGGTGCGCGGGCGGGAGCGGGCGTGACCGTCGCTCTCTGCGCGACGACGATCGTCGTCCTCGCCCTCCTGTGGGAGGTCGCCATGCCGTGGATCGACCGGCGGCTGCAGGCGCGCAAGGCTCGGCGCGAGCGCCGCGCGGCAGGCCTGGCGGCCGCGTACGACCCAGGTCGCGAGCGGCGCGCCGAGCAGCGCGCCCGCGAGCTGCTGAAGTCGTGCGTCAACGAGGAGGAGTGGGCGATGTACCGCGACCTCGGCTTCCTGCGCGTCTGGGGCGCGCAGTCACGGCCGCAGGGCGCGCGAGAGCTCGAGGGCGTCGACTACGCGTACATCGTCTACCCGCACAAGCCGATCGTGGCGTACCTGCCGCAGACCGGCCAGCTGCTCAACGAGTACTGCGTCGAGTTCCCCGACGAGACCGGTCCGTACGGCTCGCCGCGGCTGCCGGACTCCGACGACGTGCTGGCGAAGTGGATGGCGCTCAAGGGAGACGAGCGCCGCCTGATCTCCGAAGCGAACCTCCACCTTCCCGGGCGCCAGGTGGACACCAAGCAGGTCCAGCGCGACCTGTGGCGCCTCGGCCAGTGGGAGCGCGAGCGGCTCGCCCGCGCGGCGAGGACGGCCGCGAGCGAGCGCTCGTCGCGGCGCGCCGAGACCGCTGACGGCTGAGCGCGGCGGGGCGACGCGGCGTCCGCCCCCGCGCCGCGCGTCGGCGGTGCCTATCCGGGGTGCGTCGGCTTTCGGCGAGGCGGGAGGGATCGCGGGCGAGCAGCGACCGCTCGTGCGGCGCCTGTACCCGCACAGTGCGCCGCCACCCGGCCGCCGCCCGAACTCGATGATCTAGGCTCCTGCCCGTCATGGCCGGCACCCTGGATCCCAAGCACCAATCGCGTCACCTCACCGAAGGCCCCGCGCGCGCGCCCGCGCGCTCCTATCTGCACGGGATCGGCTTCGACGCGGAAGCGCTGTCCAAGCCCATCATCGGCGTCGCCTCCACGTGGACGGAGACGATGCCGTGCAACTTCGGGCTGCGGGCGCTCGCCGCTCGCGTCAAGGAGGGCATCCGCGCCGCCGGCGGCACGCCGATGGAGTTCAACACGGTCGCCATCTCCGACGGCATCACGATGGGGACCTCGGGGATGAAGACGTCGCTCGTCTCGCGCGAGGTCATCGCCGACTCGATCGAGCTCGTCGCGCGCGGCCACCTCTTCGACGGCATCGTCGCCCTCGCGGCGTGCGACAAGACGATCCCGGGTGCGGTCATGGCGCTCGCGCGCGTCGACGTGCCCTCGGTCCTGCTCTACGGCGGGTCGATCCTTCCCGGGCACTTCAAGGGCCACGACGTCACGATCCAGGACGTCTTCGAGGCTGTCGGCGCCCACGCCGCCGGCAAGATCGACGACGAGGAGCTGCGGGCGCTCGAGCAGGCCGCGTCCCCGGGCGTCGGCGCCTGCGGCGGCCAGTTCACCGCGAACACGATGGCCATGGCGTTCGAGATGCTCGGCATCTCGCCGATGGGCTCCGCGATGGTGCCCGCCGCCTATGAGGAGAAGGGCGACGTCGCGATGGAGGCGGGCAAGCTCGTGATGGACGTCCTGGCGCGCGGGCAGCGCCCCAGCGACATCATCACGCGCGAGGCGCTCGAGAACGCGATCACGGCGATCGCGATGAGCGGCGGCTCGACCAACGGCGTGCTGCACCTGCTCGCCGTCGCCCGCGAGGCGGGCGTCGAGCTTGCCATCGACGACTTCGACCGCATCGCGGCCCGCACCCCGCTGCTGTGCGACCTCAAGCCGGGAGGCCGGTACGTCGCGCGCGACCTCTACGACGCGGGCGGCGTCGCCGTGGTCGCCAAGCGCATGGCGGAGGCCGGCCTGCTCCACGAGGACGCGCAGACGGTGACCGGCCGCACGATCGGCGAGCATGCGCGCGCGGCGGAGGAAACCTCGGGCCAGCGCGTCGTCCGGCCGCTGGACGAGCCGATCAAGACGACGGGCGGTCTCGCGATCCTGCGCGGCAACCTTGCCCCGGAGGGTTCGGTCGTCAAGCTGTCGGGTCACGAGCGGGTGCATCATGAGGGCCCTGCGCGCGTCTTCGAGTCCGAGGAAGAGGCGATGGCCGCCGTGACCGGCCGCCGGATCCGGGCCGGCGACGTCGTCGTCATCCGCAACGAAGGCCCTGCCGGCGGGCCCGGCATGCGCGAGATGCTGGCGGTCACCGCGGCGCTCGTGGGGGAGGGACTCGGGGGCGACGTGGCCCTCCTCACGGACGGCCGGTTCTCGGGCGCGACGCGGGGCTTCATGGCCGGCCACGTCGCGCCGGAGGCCGTGGCCGGAGGCCCGATCGCGGCCGTCCGCGACGGCGACACGATCACGATCGACGTGCCCAACCGCCGGCTCGACATCGCCCTGCCCGACGAGGAGATCGCCCGGCGCGTCGCCGCCTACGAGCGTCCGGCTCCGTCGGTCTCGGACGGCGTCCTCGCCAAGTACGCGAAGCTCGTCTCGAGCGCTTCGGAGGGGGCCGTCACGCGCTGACGCCCTCCACGCCCGACTCGGGCGCCACGCCGCCGGCCAGGAACTCGGCGAGCAGCGCGTTGAACCGGCTCGGGCGCTCGATCTGGGGGGCGTGGCCCGTGTCGGCGAACACGACGCGGCGAGCGTTCGGGCCGATCAGGCGCGCGTACTCGTCGGCGTCGTGAACCGGCACGAGCATGTCGTACTCGCCCCACACGACGAGCACGGGAATCTCGATCTGCCCCAGCCGGGC
>DATMVH010000324.1:0-7583 GCA_035563395.1 Solirubrobacteraceae bacterium | reverse complement strand
TGGCGACCGGCGGGGTGCCGTTGGGCTGTTCCGACGCCATTCACTGCGGCTGGTGGCGTGGGGTGGCGGTCGTGGTCATCGCGGGCCTCCTGGGAAGGCAGTGGGGGGTTGGCGGAGGCCAGGGGGTGACGAAGACCACCCGTCGGGATGGTGTCGGGGCGCTCGGTGCGTGGCAGCCTGCGCGATGCCGTGGCTCGCCGCTGGCCTCCAAGCAAGGCGGCGGGCTGCGGCGCTCCGCGTTCAGAGCCGGATGATGATGTTCGCGACCTGGTACGGCTGCCGGACGTCGACGACCGTGTTCTCCATGATCGGGTCGGCGGTCCCGCCAGCGCCCGCGAAGTTCGGCGACGTGCTCTCGAGCGTGCGGATGGACGCGCCGCCGCTGCTGCCCAGGGCGTCGTTGTCCGGCATGCGCGCGGCGGCGCCGTCCACGCCGACGATGACGCGGCCGCGGAAGTCCGGCAGGTTGAACGTGCTGGTGCCGTTCCCGGCGCCGTACGTCGTGCCGATGGCGGCGAACAGGTCGGCGTTGGCGCCCGTCCGGCTCACGGCGGAACCGTCGCACAGGAGCCACCCCGTGGGGGCGGTCGCGCGAGCGGTCGCGACGATCGTCCCGGGTGGGACGAGCGCGGTGAGGGCGGCGTCGATGCTGTTCGCGATCTCCTGCGTGCCGGAGTCGATGTCGCGGCGGGCGGTGGTGCCGAGGAGGTACTTGATCGCGTGCTTGACCGTCTGGCCTGTGAACACCGCCACCCGAGTCGCCTCCTGCCTTAGCTGTCGATGGTCTCGCCGGCGCCGGAGGCGTCGATGGTGATGTCGGTGTCGGCGTCGATGATCACGGCGTTCTCGACGACGTGCGTGAGTTGCACCCACGCGGGGGTGACGCGGAGCATGGTCTGCAGCGTCAGGGCGGGGCTCGGCGTCTCCGCGGGGCGCGTGACGACCGTGGTGAGGTTCGGGTCGTCGTTGACGCGCGGGATGACGAGCACCTCGCGGGCGCCGGTGAGCGTCGCGCGCGCGGCGGCCGCAATGCTCGCGGGGGTGCCGCGGCGGAACCGGGGGCGCTCCGTGAGCTGAGCGCGCAGCTGCTCGGACGGCGGGCCGCGCCACTCCTCCCCCATGAGGCACGCGAGCCACGGCAGCTGCCACACCGGCGCCTCGTCGCGGTCCAAGGCGCGCGCCCACGGCTCGTGCGTGTCGTCACCGCGCACGACCGGCTCCAATGGGGCGGACGGTGCGGTGAGCGCCTCGCAGATCGCGAGCAGCAGCGTGTCCGGCATCTAGGAGGCCTCGTCGTTCCAGACGGGCATGAGGTGGGCGTACAGCCGGTCGCGTGGCGCGAGGCTCGCGTCGACCTCCGGCTCCGGCTCGGGCGGCGGCGGGGCGGCAGCCGGCGTGACCGTGACGGTGCTGGTGGGACCCCCGACAGGCGCCACGTCACGGCCTCGCGGACTTGATCTTCGCGAGGAGCGCGTCGTCGCCCGGCTTGTCCTGGTTGAAGTCCATGACCGCTTCGTGCCACCGCTCAAGACGGTCGATGTCGTTCCCGGTCAACTCGGCCGTGTACGTGACCTGCTGGTCCTCGCGCGTCGGGTCGTCCTCGCCGGCGCCGAGCACTGTGACGGGACCGCCTTCCATGATCCGGCCGTCGTCGACGACCTCGCGAGCGATCGTCACGTCACGCCTCCCGGAACGGCTGCAGCTCGATCTCCACCTGCTGCGCCGGCAGCCCGAGCAGGTCGCCGTAGCGCTTCCCTGAGCTCGCCTCGAGCGACCCGAGGCCGAACGTGAGCTGCGCGCTCCACGGGCCCGGCCCGGCGGTCGTGCGCCACCTGACGCGCACCTCTTCGACGCCCTCGTTCGCGGCGGGCGGCGTCCACTTCACGCGCGCGCCGCCCGGCAACGCGAGCGCCTCGCGCCCCGCGAGAGCGGTCATCGCGACGCGAGTAGCGCCGACCTCGAACGTGACAGCGAGCGTCGGCACGTCTTCAGTCCTCCCACGGCAGGATCGCGGACCCCGCGTCGTAGATCGTGGTGCCGGACCGGTCGGCGTCCGCCGCCTGATCGGACGTCCCGACGGTATCCGGTACGAGTTGCGTCACCGCCGACTGGTTGAGCGGCCACACGTGCTGCACGCTCGGCGCGGACTCCCACGTCGCGCGGCGGCACCGGATCGGCGGGCCCTGCGTGACGAGCGCCTCCACCTGCGTCGGCGTGTAGTAGATGCCGGCCTTGCCCTGCGCGAGGATGATGCCGTGCCACCCGGCCTGGCCGACGGTGGACAGCGAGTAGCCGCCGATCGCGAACCCGCCGGTCGCCGCGGCGCTCGTGGACCCCTCCTGCGGCGCGCCGTGAACCCACTCGCCGGTCGCCATGTCGCAGTAGCTCATCGCGACCGTGCCGTCCGCCTCGCGGCGCGCGACCTTCAGGACAAGGACGTTCGCGGCTGGGCCGGCCCACCACTTCCCGCCGAAGCCCTGGTCGTGCCAGCCCATCTCGTTGTTCGCTCCCCAGCGCAGCATCGCGCGCGACGGCGTTGTGCCGCTGTGAATGGCGAACGACGAGTAGTTCTTCGCGGCGGTCGCGCCCAGGTCGGCGCGCTCGAGGCTCCATATCGTGTACGGCTCGTCGAGGGAGTCGCCGCCGGCGGGCAGCGCGATCTTGTCCGTCGCCGCCGATGAGAACGCGCGGGCGTACCGCGTGAGCACGACGGAGGACTGCACGGTGATCGGGTCGCTCGTCGCGGGCTCGCCGGTGCCCGCGGCGTTGGAAGCCGTGACGGTGCACGTGATCTGCTGCCCCGCGTCCGCGGCCTGCAGGACGTACGACGTGCCGGTCGCGCCCGCGATGTTCGTGCCGTTGCGCTTCCACTGGCGGGAGTAGCTCGTCGGGGAGTTCGCCCACACGCCGTTGGAGACGCTCACCGTCTCGCCGACCGCCGGGGTGCCGTCCGTGGAGATGACGGGCGGCTCCGCGTTGACGGGCACGCTGACCGCGTCGATGGCGACGTTCCACCGATAGGAGCCCTGCGCTAGCACCGAGGGGTCGCCGCGGACGGTGAGCGTCGCCGGGGCGGTCCCGCTGCCGGTCGCGGCCCCGTCGATGAGGACGGTGAGCGCGGGCTCTGACTCCGACACGGTGAACGCGCCCGTGCCGTTCACCTGCACCGTGGCCTCCGCGAGATCAGCGCTGCCGGCGTGACGCGGCGGGAGTGCGACCTCCGCGACCGACAAGGTGATCGGTTCCGGGGCGGCCGTAGCGGTGATCGCCGGAGACCAGCCGCCGTAGCCGCCCTGGGGTGGCGAGCCGGCGCCGCCGGCGCTGACCCGGAACGCGTGCTCGCCCTCGATGGGGACGGTGAAGCTCGTCGTGGTGATCCCGTCGGCGAACAGGACGTCGTCGACGTACACCTGGTAGGTGTCCGGCGCGCGGAGGTCGCTGTTCGCGTTCCACGTGAGGGCGACTCCGCCAATCACCGCGGTGGCCGCGAGGCCCGTCGGCGGGTACGGGACGGGGCTGACGACGAGCGGGTCGCTCAGGTTGGAGAACGTCGTGCCCTGCCCGTACCTGATCCGGTACTCGTATGTGCTGCCGGCCCGAACGGCTGCGTCGGCATCGGTGAAGTTGGTGGCGGTGATGCCGGTCTCGATCGTGACGCCGTCGCGGACGACCTCGTAGGTATCCCCGGTCTGGAAGCCCGAGGGCGTCAGCCACGCGAGGCGGACACCCGGGCCTGGGGAGCCCGACATCGGGAGGTCGACGCGCGCGGGCGCAGCCGGGGTGGGGCGGGTCGTCGCGGGGCGCGTAACCGTGACCGGGTTCGCCCAGCCGCCGTGCCCGTTAGCGTTGTGGGCGCTGACGCGGAAGGTGAAGTTGACGCCCGGCTCGAGCGGGCTGTTGGCCTGCGTGAACGTGAACTGGACCTTGCCGTCGCGAACTGCGCTCGCCGGCGTCGTCCAGACGGGCGCCGTGGCCGGAGCCCCCTCGTTCATGAGGTCGTTGAAGTAGAAGACGTAGTAGTCGACGAGCTCCGCGGAGGGCCTCGCGTTCGCTTCGACGGTGACGGCGGTCGGGGTATCGCTAACGACACGCAAGCCGTCGGGGATGCCGGGGAGCGGCACAGCGCCACCACCGCCGGCGCCGAGGACATCCGCCCGCGTGTCCCCGGCCCTGATGTTCTTCACCCGCAGCACCGCCGGGAACGACTGACCGCCGCGGTAGACGCCGATCTTCCACGCGTTGTTCGGGCAGTTGCCGAGCGTCGAGCCCGCCGTCCCCGGGCCGTCCGAGCTTGTGTCCCTGCTCAGGAACGGGAATGCTCGCCCGGTCTGCACGCCGTCGCGCCACGCTTCCACCCATCCCGCGTCGGCGCCCGACTGCGCCGTCGAGTGGTAGATGCCGTACGCGAGCGTGGTCCACACTCCGCGCGGCCACGGCCCGGCGTCTACGACGCTCAGGCCCGCTGCGTCGCCGCCCATCACCACGAGCCGGTTCGCGCGGTAGCCGATCCCGACGGGGCCGTTCCCCGGCGAGCAGTTGCGGCGCTGCTGCCCGATCAACGACCACTGCGAGGGCGTGCCGAAGTCCGCGTTGATCCAAACGTCCATCGCGAACCACCGCTGCTGTCCCTGCGTCGCGCCCGCGAGACTCATCAGGATCTCGGCGCGCTGCGTGCCCGTACCCGCGGGGCATCGCATCTCGCACGCCTTCACGCCGCCGCCGATGTCGATGATCGACATCGCGCCGCCGCCCTGGAGTTCCCGCGAGCCCATGTTGGGCAGCGACCCCACGGCCGCCGCCTGAATGTTGTCCTGGAAGCGGAGTGCCAACTTCCGTATCTCCGTTGTCGAGGCGAGAGGCGGCGCGTAGGCGGTTGCCCGGCGCGGCGCCACGGTCGTTCGCGACCATGCGATGACGGCCGAGGCGGAAGGACGGCGTCGTCGCTGCGCTACGAGGCGGCGACGATGCCGGTCACGGTGCCCACGGTCGGGAGGCCAGCGGGGCCAGCGAGCGTGATGTCGACGGTGCCGCCGTTGACGGTGAGCGCCGTGACGTGCCGAAGCCCGTCGACGCGCTCAAGCACGCCGATGAGGTCGTTGACACGGACGGTCGGCTCGTTGAGCCAGACCGGCTCGTCGCCGTACGGGGCGAGCCCCCACCGCGCCGGGGACAGGAACTCCTGCACCGCGAGGATCGCGGCTTCCTGCACCGCGTCCGGCTGGTACGGCGGGTAGCTCGTCGCGGTGAAGGTGACGTTGATGGTCGTGTATGTCGGCGCGATCACGTGCGACACGACGCCCGTCAGTAGGCGGGCGTCGATCGCGGCCTTCAGGTCGGTCATCTGCGGCTGGCTGCGCGCGAGGCCGTCAGGGTCGATGGGCACCACGGTGAACATGCCCGGGACGTTCGACGCGCCCGTCGAGCCGTTGTACAGCGGGAGGGTGAGCGCGCGGCCGCCGTCGGCGAAGAAGTCGCGCGCGAACGCGCTGAAGTCGTCCGGGGTGATCAACTGGTCGGCCATCCGGCGTTGCGTGCGCGTGAACCGGTTGAGGTACTCGTCGTCGGTCTCGCCGTCCGACCCGCCGGAGGTCGGGGCGAGCACCGCGACTGGGCCCTCGGACGCGAGGAAGTCCCAGCGGTCCTCCAGCTGCGGGTCCGCCTGCAGCTCGTTCCCCTGGTCGCCCTCTTCGATGGCGACAATCTCGACCGCGGGCGACACCGTCTGGCCCGCCGGGATGACGGCGTCGTCGGCGGTCTCGAACCCGACGCGGTCGCCGGCGAGGCCTCGCAGCGTGAGCTGCGTCCCGGCGGGGACGGTGTACGGGCCGCTGGTGTCGATCGCGGTGAACGTGACGACGCCGGTCGCGGCGACCGGGTCGCGCGGCGCGATCAGGAACGCGGTGCGGCCGAGCCACCTGGCGATCCGGTCATAGGTCTGCCCGGCGCCAGTCGCGGCGCGCCTGGTTTCGGCGTGCTCGATCGCGGCGGCTTCGAGCGTCAGCAGCCACGGCGACCCGTCCGGGAGGATGAGCGTCTGGCCGGTGAGCGCAGCGACGCGCTCCTGGAGGAGCGCGACCATCCGGGCGAGGATCGCCTGCGGGTCGTCGTCAGCGTCGTCGATGACCGGCGCGATGTAGTCCGGCATGAGCTAGCGCACCGCGAGCTGGACGCCGACGTCGGCGAGCGCGTCGTTCAACGCCGCGGGGTCCTCCTCGACGAGGCTCTCCGCCCTGGGCTCGTACGTGTCGAGCTGCCGAGCGATCTCGTCCTCGTCGGCGCCGTTCATCCGGAACTCCTGCGGGTCGAGGCCGACGTCGCCGTACGGCGGGAAGTCGCCGCGCCACCCGCGCGGCGTGCGCAGGATGCACCGGACGCACTGCGTGACCTCGCTCGTGCTGCCTTGCGGGACGGTCGCGAGACGGCCGTCGACGAGCGTGGCGGGGAACGCGGGATGCAGGATGTCGGGCACGGCGCGCCTCCCGGGTCGTCTACTTCCAGCTGAGCAGGTGCAGCCGCCCCGCTTCCGTGACTCCGACGACGCCGCGGGCGCCGCGGTTCGGCAGCAGGTCGCCGCGCGGCACCCATGTATCGACGGGCCAGCGCTGCCGGCCGCCGTCGAACGACGGGATCGTCACCTCGACGTCATCCTGCGGGCCGCTCGCGCCCTTCGCGACCGTCGCCTCGAACAGCTTCGCTTGGTCGGCGCGGCGGTGCGACTCGCGGAACAGGTCGGTGAGGTCAGGCACTAGAACCCCCGCTTGCGGCCGCCCGCGACGGTCTGGCCGCCGGGCTCGGCGCGCGCTTCATCGCTGCCGTCGTCGAGGAAGTCGTAGGTGACGAAGATCACGCCGCCGAAGTGCGCGCGCATCCCCTCCACTGTCCACCCGTCGATCGGGTCGGTGCCGTGCCCGATCGTGTCGGAGCCCTCGATCCCGAATCGGCCCGTGAAGATCTCCACGTGGTTCTGCCCTGATGGCGCGTCGAACACGAGGTCGCCCGGCCGCGGCGTCGAGACGCGCCGGCCGCGCGCGGCCTGCTGCCCCGTCCACGCGCCCGGGGACGGGAGTCCCGCCTTCACGTAGACGGCGTGCACCCATTGCGAGCAGTCCGACCGCGCCGGTGGCGGCGGCGTCGGGTTGTCCGTGAACGCGCCGGGCTGGCTGTAGCGGCTGTAGCCGGTGACGGCGGTCCGGGTCGCCATCGCGACTTCGATGATGCGCTGCCGGGCAGGGCCGGTCGCCGCGGTGTCGCCGAGCGCGATCGTTCGCGTCGTGGGGGCGGGCTCCGGCTTCTGCGGAGCGGCGCGGCGAAGCGTGAACTCCTGGTCTGAGTCGCCGAGCGGGTCGCGGATCTCGTCGATGAGGTAGCGGCCGTCCGCGGGGCCGAGGTCGACGACCTCGACGCTCGCGCCGGGGTGCGCGAAGAACTCCCCGGCGGGCGCGGTGAAGTCCAGCTCGGAGACGGGCTGCCGGTAGTCCCAGTCGAAGTCGATGTTCCCGACGTACTGGACGCCGACCTGGCGGAGCCGCTCGCCGGGCTGCTCGGCGATCATCGCGACGGGCGGGCGCTTCAGCAGGTCTCGG
>DATMVH010000323.1:0-10701 GCA_035563395.1 Solirubrobacteraceae bacterium | reverse complement strand
GGCGGCGGCGCCGGCCGGCGACGACGGGCCCGCCACGGACTCGCCGGGCGAGAACGGCCAGGCCGAGCCCGGCGACGACGACGCGGTACAATCGAAGCCTCGGCGCCGTGGCCGCAGAGGCGGACGGCGCCGTTCGCGCGGGAAGGCCGAGGCCGACGCCGCCGAAGCGTCCGAAGCCAGCGAGTGACCTGAACGATGCCCGATTCCACGTACGCCGTCGTCCGCACGGGCGGCAAGCAGTACCGAGTCGAGGAGGGGACCACGCTCCTCGTCGAGCGCCTCGCGGCCGACGAGGGCGCCACGGTCGACCTCGAGCCACTGCTTTATGCCAGCGGCGACCGCTCGCTGTTCTCGACCGCCGATCTCGGCGGCGTGAGCGTGCAGGCGACGGTGCTCGGGCACGAGCGCGGGCCGAAGCTCCGCGTGTTCAAGTTCAAGCCCAAGCGCGGCTACAAGCGCACCACCGGTCACCGGCAGGAGCTCACGCGGCTGCGCGTCACGGGCATCTCCGCGACGAAGGGGTCCTGAGGGATGGCACACAAGAAGGGCCTCGGCTCCAGCCGCAACGGCCGTGACTCCAACGCCAAGCGCCTCGGCGTGAAGGTCTTCGCCGGCGAGGTCGTGACCGGCGGCGAGATCATCGTGCGCCAGCGCGGCACCAAGTTCCGCGCCGGCGACGGCGCCGGCATCGGCAAGGACGACACGATCTACGCGCGCCGCGCGGGCGTCGTGCAGTTCCGCGAGGGGCGCCGCGGGCGGATGATCTCGGTCGAGCCGGCCGAGCCCGCCGCCTAGCGTCGCCCCCGCCGCCGCGCGCGGCGCGGTTTTCCCAGCGTCAGTCGCCTGCATCGAGCGCCCCGCGCCTCGCGGGGCGCTCAGTCGCGTCAGTTGGGCTGCGCCGTCGGGCGCACCATGATCTCGTTGACGTCCACGTGCGGCGGCTGCGAGATCGCGAACATGACCGCCCGCGCGATGTCGTCCGCCTCGAGCGCGCGGATCGACGGCGGCTCCTCGAAGAACGGCGTGTCGACCATTCCCGGCTCGATCAGCGTCACCCGCACGCCCGTGTCGTTGAAGTCCAGCCGCGCGGCCTCGCCCATGGCCGTCGCCGCGAACTTCGTGGCCGAGTACAGCGATCCCTGCAGCGCGCGCCGGCCGGCGATGCTCGACGTGATCACGAGGTGGCCGCGGGTCTCCACGAGCGCGTCGAACGTCGCCCGGATCGTGAGCGCCGCGCCGTAGACGTTGGTCAGCACCATCTCCTTCCACTCGTCGGGGGATCCCGACTGGAAGCCGCGCGGACCGCCGAAGCCGGCGTTCGCGAAGGCGACGTCGACGCGGCCGAAGGCGTCGAGCGCCCGCCCGACGAGCGCCTCCTGGTCGGCCCACTCGGTGACGTCGCAGCGGACCGCGATCGCCCGCTCGGAGCCGCCGAGCTCGTCGGCCAGCGAGGCGAGCTTGTCCTCGGAGCGGGCTGCGAGGACGACGCGGTACCCGGCGTCGGCAGCGTGGCGGGCGGTTGCGGCGCCGATGCCGGTGGAGGCGCCGGTGATGAGCAGCACAGGGTCGTCGGCCATGGCTCTACCGTTACCCCGGATGCTTCACGACCGCGCGAGGATCGAGGTGCGCGCCGGAGCGGGCGGCAACGGCGCGCTCTCCTTCCGCCGCGAGGCCCACGTCCCCAAGGGCGGGCCGGACGGCGGCGACGGCGGCCGTGGCGGCGACGTCGTGCTGCGCTGCGACGACAACCTGCGCGACCTGCAGTCCTTCCGCCGCCGCGCCCACTTCCGCGCGGAGCGCGGCGGGCACGGCGAGGGCGGTCAGCGCCACGGCCGCGACGGCGAGACGCTGGTCGTTCCCGTCCCGCCGGGCACGGAGGTCACGCGCTGGGACGGCACCCGCTACGACCTCGTCCGCCCCGGTCAGACGGTGACCGTGGCCCGCGGCGGCCCGGGCGGGCGCGGCAACACGCGCTTCAAGTCCTCCGTGCGGCAGGCGCCACGGCTGGCCGAGCGGGGCCTCCCCGGGGACGAGGGGCCCATCGAGCTGCATCTCAAGCTCCTGGCGGACGTCGGCCTCGTCGGCCTGCCCAACGCGGGGAAGTCGTCGCTGCTCGCCCGCATGACCCGAGCGCAGCCGAAGGTCGCGGCCTACCCGTTCACGACGCTCGAGCCGGTGCTCGGGACGCTCGAGGCCGACGACCGCCAGCTGGTCCTCGCCGACATCCCCGGGCTCATCGAGGGCGCGAGCGCCGGCGCCGGCCTCGGCCACGACTTCCTCGCCCACGTCGAGCGCACGCGGCTCCTGGTGCACGTCCTCGACCTCGCCCCGCTCGACGGGTCGGACCCGGCGGAGAACCACGCCGTGATCGAGCGGGAGCTCGCGCAGCACGATCCGCGCCTGGCCGCGCTGCCGCGCATCCTCGCCCTCGGCAAGGCGGACCTCGTGGAGCCGGCGGTCGCCGAGGCCGCGGCGGCGCAGTGGCGGCGCCGCCTCGGCGACGACGTCCCCGTGCATGTCACCTCGAGCGCGACGGGACTCGGGCTCGACGCCCTGGGGCGCGACCTGCTCCGGCGCGTCCCGCAGGCCGAGCCGGTGTCCGGCGACGCGGCGGCCGGCGAGGACGACGTCGCCGAGTACCGCGTCTTCCGCCCCGCGGCCGCGCGCGCGTTCGACGTCGCGCGCGTCGGCGACGGCGAGTTCCGGGTCACGGGCGAGGCCGTCGACCGCCTCATCGCGCGCCACGACCTCGAGAACGAGGAGGCCCTGGCCCACGTCGAGCACCGCCTGCGGCGGATGGGCGTCGTCGCCGCGCTGGAGGCGGAGGGGTTCGAGCCGGGCGACGACGTGGAGATCGGCGGCGTCGTGTTCGAGCTCGATCCGCGCTGAGACACGCCGGCGCGCCGGGGCGCGGCCGCCCCTCTTGCGCCCGTGGCCCTGCGTCGCCGTCAGCCGATCTGGCTGCCGCGGATGCGATTGCTCGCGTCGAGCGCGGCGACCTTGTAGGACTCCGCGAACGTCGGGTAGTTGAACACCGCGGTCTCGAGGAAGTCGAGCCCGTGTGGACCCTGCGCCATGACCGCCTGCCCGATGTGGACCAGCTCCGTGGCGCTGGTCCCGATGCCGTGCACGCCGAGCACCGCGCGCTCCGCCGGATCGACGAGCAGCTTGAGCATGCCGTCCTCGTCGCCGGTCATCAGGCCTCGTGCGAGCTCGTGCCAGCGCGCGATCCCCGTGATGTAGGGCCGGGCCTCGTCGGTGAGCTGCTCCTCCGTCGCGCCCACCATCCCGATCTCGGGCACGGCATAGACGCCCGTGGGTACGAGCGCGGGGTCGCGCGTGACGGGCTGGTCGAACGCGCGGAGCGCCGCGATGCGCCCCTGCTCCATCGCGGTCGCGGCCAGGCCCGGAGGCCCGACCACGTCTCCGACGGCGAAGATGTGCGGAACGGTCGTCCGGTGCTCGGCGTCGACCTTGATCTGCCCGCGCGCGTTGGCCTCCAGCCCTGTCCGCTCGAGCCCGAGCGCATCCGTGTCCCCCTGCCGGCCGACGGCGTAGAGGACCGTCTCCGAGACGATGTCCTTGCCGGAGGCGAGCGACACGCGCGCCGCCCGCTCGTTGACGCTCTCGACCGCGCTGACCTTCTCGCGCAGCCGGAACGTCACGTTGCGCCGGCGCAGCAGGTACTGGAAGGCCTCGCCGATCTCCGAGTCGAGGAAGTTGAGGACCCGCTCGCGCTGGTCGACGACCGTCACCTTCGTCCCCAGCGCGCCGAACATCGAGGCGTACTCAACGCCGATCACGCCGGCGCCCACGATCGTCATCGTCCGCGGAACCCGGTGCTCGAGCCGCAGGACGCCGTCGGAGTCGATGATCGTCCGGTCGTCGAACTGCACGGTGTCCGGTCGGGCCGGCCGCGTGCCCACGGCGATGATGATCCGCTCGGCGCGGATCGGCTCCTCCGAGCCCGTGATCCGCACGGTGTGCTCGTCCTCGAAGCACGCCTCGCCCGGCAGCAGGCCGACCCGGTTGCGCCGGAACTGCTCGCGCACGACGGCGGTCTCGGCGGCGATGACCCGCGAGGCCCGGTCCATCAACTGGTGCAGCGTGAGTTGCTCGGCCTCCTCGATCCGCGTCGGGTCGAGGACGTCGAGCGGGCGCTGCGCCAGCACGTCGAGGACCGCTTCCCGCAGCGTCTTCGACGGGATCGTGCCCGTGTGGATGGAGACGCCGCCGAGGCGGTCGCGGCGCTCCGCCACGGCGACGTGCTTGCCGAGCTTGGCCGCCTGGATCGCCGCCTTCTGGCCGCTGGGGCCGGACCCGATGACGAGGAGATCGAGATCCACGGGCCGCATCTTCCCTGAAACGGCCACGCCCATGTGTTCCCACCATGGCCGGAGCCCGGCGCCCGGCCCGAGCCGGCGCGCGCTGACCTACGCTACGGACGTCATGCCCGTCGTGGTGGTCAAGCTCGGGTCGTCGGTCGTGGCCCACAACACGGGCGAGCTCCGCCTGTCCGTGGTGGCCCGGCTGTGCGAGGAGGTGGCGGGCCTGCACCGTCGCGGCGTCGACGTCGTGGTCGTCACCTCGGGGGCGATCGCGCGCGGGATGCGGCTGCTCGAGCTGCCGGTGCGCCCGACGGAGATCGCCGAGCTGCAGGCGGCGAGCGCGGTGGGGCAGGGGAGGCTCTACCGGACCTACGACGAGCTGCTCCGCGAGCAGGGGCTCCAGACCGCGCAGGTGCTGCTCACGTTCTTCGACATGAGCGCGCGGTCGCACTATCTCAACGCCCGCCGCACGCTCCAGACGCTGCTGGGCTGGCGCATCGTCCCCGTGATCAACGAGAACGACACGACGACCACGGACGAGATCTCGTTCGGCGACAACGACTTCCTCGCCGCGCAGGTCGCCGTCCTGGTGGGCGCCGAGCTGCTCGTGCTGCTGACCGACACGGACGGCCTCTACACCGCGGATCCGCGCGCGGATCCGGGTGCCGCGCTCGTGCAGGAGGTCCGGCACCCCGACGAGCTCGCCGAGTTGCGGATCGGCCACGCGGTCTCGCCGCTGGGGTCGGGCGGGATGCGGTCGAAGGTCGTCGCGGCCGAGATGGCCACGGCGGCGGGCATCCCGACGGTCATCGGCAGCGGCCTCGCAGGCCCGACGCTGTCGCGCGCGTGGGCCGGCGAGCCGGTCGGGACCCGCTTCCTCGCCCAGGCCGCGCGGCATTCGAGCTTCAAGCTCTGGCTGAAGTACGCCAAGCCGTCCCACGGCACCGTCACGGTCGACGCCGGCGCTGCGCGCGCGCTGCGCGACGGCGGCACGAGCCTGTTGCCCGTCGGCGTCGTCGACGTCGCCGGGGACTTCGACGCGGGCGACGCGGTGGTCGTCCGCGAGGCCGGCGCGAGCGAGATCGGCAAGGGCATCGCGAACTACTCGGCGCAGGAACTGCGGCGCGTGATGGGCCTCAAGAGCGGGCAGGTCCGCGAGCTGATGCCGCGGGCGACGGAGGAGGCCGTGCATCGCGACTACTTCGTGCTCGCCTGAGGCGCTCGACGCCCCGGCCCGCCGCCGTAGACTCCAGGCATGGCCGTCGCGACCCAATCCGTCACCGAGCTCTGCCTGGCGGCACGGGCGGCCGCCCGCGAGCTCGCCACGCTCGACTCCGCCACCAAGGATCGCGCGCTGCTCGCCGTCGCCGACGCGCTGATCGAGCGGACGCCCGACATCCTCGAGGCGAATGCGCGCGACCTCGACGCCGGTCGCGAGTCCGGGCTCGACGCTGCGCTGATCGACCGGCTCGCGCTCGACGAGGCGCGGATCGCCGCCATGGCCCGCGGCGCCCGCGAGATCGTCGCGCTGCCGGACCCGGTCGGCGAGGTCATCGACGGCCGGCGCTTCGCGAACGGGCTCGAGATGCGCAAGGTCCGCGTGCCGCTCGGCGTGGTCGCGGTCGTCTACGAGGCGCGCCCGAACGTCACGATCGACGCGGCGGCGCTGTGCCTCAAGTCCGGCAACGCGATCCTGCTGCGGGGTTCCTCGTCCGCGGCGCACTCGAACGCGGTGCTCGCGGCCGTGGCGCGGGAGGCCGCCGAAGGCGCGGGGCTTCCGCCCGGCGCGCTGTCGCTCGTCGCGGGCGGCGGGCGTGAGGAGCTGGCCGAGCTCGCGACGCAGGAGGGCGTCGTCGACTTGATCATCCCGCGCGGCGGCGAGGGATTGAAGAAGGCGCTGTCGGCGGTGGCGCGGGTCCCGGTCATCTACGCCGCGTCGGGGAACTGTCACGTCTATGTCGACGCGGGCGCCGATCTCGACATGGCCGAGGCGATCGTCGTGAACGCCAAGACGCAACGGCCCGGCGTCTGCAACGCGGCGGAGACGCTGCTCGTGCACGCCGACATCGCCGCGTCGTTCCTGCCGCGCGCCTTGGCCGCGCTGCGCGGGGCGGGGGTCGAGCTGCGGGTCGATCCGCGGACGCGCGCCGCCGCCGGCGATCCGGCCGACGGCGTGGCGGAGGCCACGGACGACGACTTCGCGCGCGAGTTCCTCGCGCTGGTGCTGGCCGTCAAGGTCGTCGACTCCGTCGAGGACGCGATCGACCACATCAACCGGTACGGCTCCGGGCATTCGGAGGCGATCGTGACGCCGTCCACGGCCGCGGCGCGCGCGTTCCAGATCGGCGTCGACGCCGCATGCGTGTACGTCAACGCCTCGACGCGCTTCACGGACGGCGGCGAGTTCGGCATGGGCGCGGAGATCGGCAACTCGACGCAGAAGCTGCACGCTCGCGGCCCGATCGGGCTGCGGGAGCTGTGCACCTTCAAGTACCTGGTCGAGGGCGCGGGCCAGGTCCGCGGGTAGGCGGCGTTCGCGCATGGCGCGCGTCGGCCTCCTGGGCGGCACGTTCAACCCACCCCATCTCGGCCACCTCGTCTGCGCCCAGGAGGCCTGCGACCAGCTCCAGCTCGACCGCGTCGTGCTGGTTCCCACCCGCGTGCCGCCGCACAAGGTGGTGCACGACGACCCCGGCGTGGCGCACCGCGTCTCGATGTGCGAGACGGCCGCGGCGGCGGACCCCCGCCTCGAGGTGTCGCTCGTCGACGTGCGCCGCGACGGGCCGTCGTACACGGTCGATACGCTGCGACTGCTGCATGCGGACGCGCCGGGAGACGAGCTGACGTTCATCGTCGGGGGTGACATGGCCCACTCGCTGCCCACGTGGCGCGACCCGGAGGCCGTGCTCGCTCTCGCCACGATGGCCGTCGCCGCGCGCGAGCGGATCTCGCGAGAAGCGATCGTCGAGGGACTGGCCGGCCTGCCCGGAGCCGCCGAGCGCCTGCGCTTCTTCGACATGCCGCGCATGGACATCTCGAGCTCCCTCATCCGTGCGCGCGTCGCCGCCGGCCGGCCGGTCCGCTATCTGGTGCCCGACGGCGTTCGGGCCTACATCGAGCGGGAGAGGTTGTACGCCGCTGTCGCGCCCACACCTGTCGGAGGTCACGCATGAGCGAACCGCAGTTCACGTCGACCGCGAGCCAAGGAGCCGCCGTCGAGCCTGCGCGGCTCGCGGAGCTGGTCGTCGCCTTCGCGGCGGACAAGAAGGCGATCGACATCGTCGAGCTCGACCTGCGCGGGGTGCTCGGGTACACAGACTTCTTCGTCGTCTGCTCGGGCAACACCGACCGGCAGACGAAGGCGATCCACGACGGCGTGCACCAAGGTCTGAAGAAGGACCATGGCCTGCTTCCCCGCCGCGTCGAGGGTCTCAACGAGGCGCGCTGGATCCTCATGGACTACCTGGACGTGATCGTCCACATCTTCACGCCCGAGGCACGCGCGTTCTACCGCCTCGAGCAGCTGTGGGGCGAAGCCCCGCGTCGCGCCGCTCGCGCGTAGGACGAGCGCCGCAGCGAGAACCGCGGGCGACGGTCCTCGTCGAGTGGAGCTAGGGGGATTCGAACCCCCGACCTTTCGGCTGCCAGCCGAACGCTCTCCCAGCTGAGCTATAGCCCCGTGCAGGTGCTGCGCGGAGCATTGTACCCGGGCATCCCGCCGGCCGTGCTCGGGCCGCGCCCCGCCGCTTGCGGATCCCCGCCGGGCCGCCGGCTTCGCGTGTTGCGGGTGCTCCGGGACGGGCCGCCGGATGGCGCTACCCTCACGGCTCCGATGACCGAGCGCCGCTATGACCCGCGCACCATCGAGCCGAAGTGGCAGGCGGTGTGGGAACGCGAGCGCACCTGGCAGGTGGCCGACGACCCGGACGCCGGCAATCCGAAGGCGTACGTCCTCGAGATGCTCCCGTACCCCTCGGGCGAGCCGCACATGGGGCATCTCAAGAACTACTCGGTGGGCGACGCCGTGGCGCACTTCCGCCGGCGCACCGGCTTCCGAGTGCTGCACCCCATGGGCTACGACGCGTTCGGGCTGCCGGCCGAGAACCACGCGATCCGGACCGGCGAGCATCCGCGCGTCTCGACCGCGGCGTCCATCGAGCAGTTCCAGAAGCAGTTCCGCGAGTGGGGCATCTCGATCGACTGGTCGCGCGAGTTCGGCACGCACGAGCCCCGCTACTACCGCTGGACGCAGTGGCTCTTCCTCCGGCTGCTCGAGCGCGGCCTTGCCTACCGCAAGGAGGCGGCGGTCAACTGGTGCCCGAACGACCAGACCGTCCTGGCCAACGAGCAGGTGATCGACGGCCGCTGCGAGCGCTGCGGCACGCCGGTCGAGGCGCGCCAGCTCGAGCAGTGGTTCTTCCGCATCACCGATTACGCCGACCGTCTGCTCGACGATCTCGAGACAATCGACTGGCCGCCGCACGTCGTGACGATGCAGCGCAACTGGATCGGCCGCTCCAAGGGCGCGGAGGTGTCGTTCGCCTGCCCCGAGCTCGACACGGAGTACCCCGTCTTCACGACGCGACCCGACACGCTGTTCGGAGCGACGTTCTTCGTCATGGCGCCGGAGCACCCGGACGTGCTGCGGCTCGCGGCCGGCACGGAGCACGAGACAGAGGCGCGCGAGTACATCAACCGCGCGTTGACCGAGAGCCGCGAGGAGCGCGGGTCCGCCGACCGCGAGAAGACGGGCGTCCCGCTCGGACGTACCGTCGTCAATCCCGTCAACGGCGAGCGCATCCCGGTCTGGGTCGCCGACTACGTGCTCATGGAGTACGGGACGGGCGCGATCATGGCCGTGCCGGCGCACGACGAACGCGACCACGCGTTCGCGGTCAGGTTCGGCCTGCCGATCCGGCGCGTCGTCGAGGGCGGCGAGGAGCTGCCGTACACGGGCGACGGGCCGATCGTGAACTCCGACCCGCGCTTCGACGGCATGCACAACCGCGAGGCGATGGAGAGCATCGTCGACTGGCTGGACTCCGAGGGCCGCGGGCATCGCTCGGTGAACTACCGGCTGCGCGACTGGTTGCTGTCCCGCCAGCGCTACTGGGGCTGCCCGATCCCGGTCGTCTACTGCGCCGACTGCGGCATCGTCCCGGTGCCCGACGACCAGCTCCCCGTCCCGCTGCCGGACGTCACCGACTACAAGCCCAAGGGCCGGTCGCCGCTCGCGACCGCCGAGGCTTGGGTGCACACGACGTGCCCCAGCTGCGGCGGTCCGGCGGAGCGCGAGACGGACACGATGGACACCTTCGTGGACTCCTCGTGGTACTTCATGCGCTACTGCGACGCCGACAACGACTCGGCGCCGTGGGACCCCGAGATCCTCGCGCAGTGGATGCCCGTCGACCAGTACATCGGCGGCGTCGAGCACGCGGTGCTGCACCTGATGTACGCCCGGTTCTTCACCAAGGCGCTCGCCGACATGGGCCTCGTCTCGGCGCAAGAGCCGTTCAAGGCGCTGTTCACGCAGGGCATGATCACGCGCGACGGCGCCAAGATGTCCAAGTCGAAGGGCAACGTGATCAGCCCCACGGCGTACGTCGAGCGCTACGGGGCCGACACGGCCCGCTGCTACACGCTGTTCATCGGCCCGCCGGACCAGGACGCGGACTGGAAGGACGACGGCGTCGAGGGCGTCCACCGCTTCCTCGGCCGGCTGTGGCGGCTCGCCGCCGACGTCGCCGCGTCCGGCGACGTGCTGGTGCCGGAGAGCCGGGCCAACGGCGCGGCCGGCGACGACCTCGAGCTGCTGCGCAAGGCGCACTGGGCGATCGACAAGGTCACGGGCGACATGACCGGTCGCTTCGCGTTCAACACGGCGATCGCCGCGGTGATGGAGCTCACCAACGAGTGCTACGCGCGGCGCGACGCCGTCCAGCGCGAGATGCTCGCGTTCGCCCTCGCGACGGCGGCGTCCCTGATCTTCCCGTTCGCGCCGCACTGCGGCGCCGACGTCTACGACATGCTCACGGGACGCCGCGTGTGGGAGGAGCCGTGGCCGGTCGCGGACCCGGCGCTGCTGGAACGCGACGTCGTCGAGCTCGTCGTGCAGGTCAACGGCAAGCTGCGCGATCGCGTCGAAGCGCCCGCCGCCGCGGCGCGCGACGAGCTGGAGTCGCTCGCGCGCGGTCGCCCGCGCGTGCAGGGCTACCTCGACGGCAAGGACGTCGTGAAGGTGGTCGTCGTTCCCGGAAGGCTCGTCAACTTCGTCGTTCGCTGAACCCCGGTGGCGCCGGCGCCGTGGATCGCGGTCGTCGGTCCGGGGCGCGATGCCGCCGCGGCGGAGCTCGCCGACGCCGAGGACGCC
>DATMVH010000322.1:0-2779 GCA_035563395.1 Solirubrobacteraceae bacterium | reverse complement strand
GCCGGCCTCCACCACGGCGATCCCGATGCTGAGCGTGGTCGCGGGCCGCGTCGCGCGCCAGTCGCCGAGCATCCGGTCGGCGATGGCGGCCGCGTTCGTCCCCGCCTGCGCGAGGATGATGAGGAACTCCTCGCCGCCGAGGCGGGCGACGGTGTCCGCGCCGGCGGTGCCCCGCCGCAGCAGCGCGCCGAGCGAGGCGAGCACCGCGTCACCGGTCGCATGGCCGTGGTGGTCGTTGACCTGCTTGAAGTGGTCGACGTCGAGGACGAGGAGCGCGTCGCCGGGGCGGACGCGCTGCAGCGCATCCATCGCCTGCCGCCGGTTGCCGGTGCCCGTCAGCTCGTCGTGCAGGGCGGCCTCGGCCAGCCGGAGGTTCGCGGTGCGCAGCTCCCCGACGATGTGCGCGAGGAGCTCGCCGATGAGCGCGAACGCGGGGAGGACGATCGCGCCGGTGGCCAGGGCGTCGGCCCGGGGCTCGCCCGCGGCCAGCGGCGCGGCGTACGCCAGCGCGACCGCGGGCGTGAGCGCGACCGCGGTCCCGCCCGGAAGCGAGACGCCGACCCACGCGGCGAGGAGGACGAGGAACACGGAGTACACCGCGGGCGGCAGCTCGCCCACGATCGCGAACGCGTCGACGAGCACCAGCGCGGTGACGGGGACGATCGCGAGCGCGCCCGCCGGCAGGCGCCGCCATGGCAGCGCGAGCAGCAGGCCGCCGGCGACGAGGTCCAGCAGGCCCAGCAGCGCGAAGTCGAGCCGCTGCTCCGGCCGCACCAGTCCGGGCATCCACGCCTGGACGATGGCGAGCGAGCCGGCGATCGCGAACAGGATCGCCGCCCGGCGGGCGGCGATGGCCACGCGATCCTGCTCGGCGGTGTCTGCGTTCCGCGCCACTTCCTCATGCCGGGAAATCGGCGCACGGGCGCGCGGGTTTAGCTCCTCGCGCGCGAGCTGCGTTAGTCTCGCCGTGGAGCCGGCATGACGGACATCGCCGCTCAACACGTGTCCGCTGCGGGAACGGTGGCCGATCGGCTGCGCGGCGCGCGACGGCGCCGCTTCATCGGACGGGCGGCGGAGCTGGAGCTCTTCCGGGCGGCGCTCGCGGCGCCCGAGCCGCCGTTCAGCGTCCTGTGGGTGCACGGCCTCGGCGGGGTGGGAAAGACGGCGCTCCTCGCCGCGCTGGCCGACGAGGCCGAGGCCGCCGGGCATGCGCCGATCCGGCTCGACATGCGGGCGATCGAGCCGTCGCCACCGGCGTTCCGCGCGGCGTGCGGCGCCCGTCTCGAACGTAGCGGGCGTGTCGTGTTGCTGATCGACACGTTCGAGACCGCCGGTGCGCTGGAGGACTGGCTGCGCGAGGAGCTCGTGCCCGGCCTCCCTGCCGGCGCGGTGGTCGTGATCGCCGGGCGCTCGCGCCCCGGCGACGCGTGGCGGCAGGACCCCGGGTGGCGGGACCTGCTCCGCGTTGTGTCGCTGCGCAACCTCGGGCCGGACGATGTCCACGCCCTGTTGCGCGGCGCCGGCGTCGGCGAGCAGCTCCACGGCCGCATGCTCGAGCTCACGCACGGCCATCCGCTCGCCCTGTCGCTGCTCATCGACGTGCTCGAGCAGGGCTCCGGCAGCGAAGCGCTCGCGCTCGCGCTGGCGCCCGACGTCGTCGGGCGGCTCGTGGAGTGCTTCGTCGCCGGCGTCCCCAGCCCGCGGCATCGCGCGGCGCTGGAGCTCGCCGCGCAGGCCAGGTTCACCACCGCCGGCGTGCTTCGCTCGGCGTTCGGCTCCGAGACGGGCGACGCGCTGTTCGTGTGGCTGCGCGACCTGTCGTTCGTCGAGGTCGGCGAGCACGGACTGTTTCCGCATGACCTGGTTCGCGAGGTGATCGACGCGGACCTGCGCTGGCGTGACCCTGCGGCGTACGCGGAGCTGCACGCGCACGTGCGTCGCGATGTCATCGGGCGGATCATGGGCACGGGGGGCCGCGAGATGCAGCGTGCGCTCGCCGACCTGATGTTCCTGCACCGGGGCAATCCGGCGGTGAGCGCGTTCTGGGACTGGAGCAGCCTGGGCCAGGTCTACGCCGAGCCTGCGGCCGAGCGCGATCGCGGCGCCCTGGTGGCGATGGTGGAGCGCCACGAAGGGCGCGAGTCGGCGGCCATCGCCGCGCACTGGCTCGCCCGGCAGCCCGACGCGTTCGTCGCGTTCCGCGGTGGAGGCGCCGACCCGGTCGGCTTCCTCGCGCAGATCTCGCTCGGCGCGGCGAGCGAGGCCGACCGGACGGCCGATCCCGTGGCGCGCGCGATCTGGCAGCACGCGCAGCGCCACGGCGCGCCGCGGCCGGGCGAGGAGGTGCTGGTGGGCCGCTTCGCCATGGATCGCGAGCGCTACCAGGCCCCGTCGCGGTCGTTCAACGTGCTGACGATGCGGAGCACGCAGGAGTGGGTCAGCCGCCCACGGCTGGCGTGGTACTACCTCGTCTTCGCCGATCCGGACGCCGTCGCGCCGCTGATGAGCTACATCTACTTTCATCGCGCACCGGAGGCGGACTGCGAGGTCGGCGGCCGGCGCTATGCGGTGTTCGCGCACGACTGGCGTCGCGACGGGGCGGCCGCATGGTTGCAGCGCATGAACACGCGCGAGCTCGGGGTCGAGGGCGCCGAGGCACAGGCGCCGCCGCCGCCCGCGGTCGCCCTTTCCCAGCCGGAGTTCGCCTCCGCCGTCCGCCGGGCGCTGCGCGACCTGCACCGCCCGGATGCGCTGGCCGCGAACCCGCTCGCGCGCACGC
>DATMVH010000321.1:0-9589 GCA_035563395.1 Solirubrobacteraceae bacterium | reverse complement strand
GCGAGGCCGACGTGCGCTACGTGGGGCGGGTCGAGAAGCTCCAGGCCCCGCGCGAGCGCACGCGCCCGCTCGTGCCCGGCCTCTCCGTCGGCCACGTCGACATCACGGCGGGGACGCTCGGCTGCTTCGTCGAGGCGGCCGGGGGCGTCTCCATCCTCTCCAACAACCACGTCCTCGCGGACGAGAACCGGGCCGCGATCGGCGACGCGATCGTGCAGCCGGGGAGGGCGGACGGCGGCGAGCCGCCCGGCGACGTCGTGGCGGAGCTCGCGGCGTTCGTGCCGCTCGACGTGGAGGGCGCCAACCTCGTCGACGCCGCCGTGGCCACCGTCGTGCCGGGCATCGAGGTGCGCGCCGGGGAGCTGCCCGGCGGCGGCGCGCTGTCCGCCGAGCTCGTCGAGCCCGCCGGCGCGCTCGGGCTGGACGTCGTCAAGGAGGGGCGCACGACGGGGCGGACGGCGGGGGTCGTCACGGCGTTCAACGTCAGCAACCTGCTCGTGCAGTACGACATCTCTTCCGCCGTGCGCTTCGACGGGCAGATCGAGGTCCAGGCCGGCGGCGAGGAGTTCAGCATGGGCGGCGACAGCGGCTCCCTGATCGTCACGGCGGAGGACTTCCGCCCCGTCGCGTTGCTCTTCGCCGGGTCCGACCAGGGCGGCGAGGGCGGCGCGCCGGTCACCTACGCGAACCCGATCGGCGCGGTGATGGACGGTCTCGGCGCCACGCTCCACCTTGGCCCCTGAGCACGACCTCGCCGCCGTGCTGCGCGCGCAGCACCGCCTCCTCGCGGCGGTCGGCGACCACCCCGACGTGAACGGCGTGGGGATCGCGCGCGGCGAGGACGGCGGGTACGTGCTGCAGGTCAACGTCCGGCTCGGCGGCGCGCGCTGCGACGTGCCGTCCGAGGTCGACGGCGTGCCCGTGCGGGTCCAGGCGATCGGGCCGGTCCGCAAGCGGCCGGTCGCCTGACGCGGGCGGTGCGGTGGCCCGTACCAGGCAAGGTGTGGTCCCGCATCGCCGGATGCATGGAGGCACCACGGGCGGCGCGGCGGGCGAGTGGGAAGGTACGCCCATGTCCGCGAACCTCATCCAGCTCCACCTCGGTGCCGCCCAGGACGCGAGCCGGCGCCGGTCCGCCCGCCGGGAGAAGCGGTCATGATCCCCGGCGCCGGCCGCCGCACCGGCACGCTGCTTCCCGCCTTCTCGCTCCCCGTCGTGCGCGAGATCCCGCCGACGCCGGCGGCCGCCGGCGGCTCGGCGTGGTGAGCCGCACCGCCGCCGCTTTCCCCTCCTGACCGGGCGCCGCTTCGTACGGCGCCCGTCGTCGTTCCGGACCCGCCCGCGGCCCGGTGCGACCCGGATCCCGTCGCGTATACTCGCGCGCCGCGGACCGTGATCCGGCCAGAAGCCGGGGCGTGGGACGCACGAACCTGCACAGGGTCGCCCCCGTGCCCCCGACCCGGGCGCGGGTGTGCTCTCGGCGTGCTGCGAGACCCGCTTGCCCGTGCCCGATTCCTCCGCGCTTCCCGAGCCGTTCCACTGCGAAGTCGTTTCCGGCGACGACCACGTGCGCGTGATCCCCGTCGGCGAGCTCGACCTCGCGACGGGCGCGATCCTCGAGGGCCGGCTCGCCGAGCTGCGCGACGGCGGCGCCGGCAGGCTCGTCGTGGACCTCCGCCGGCTCGCGTTCATGGACTCGAGCGGCCTGCGGCTGCTGCTGCACTGGGACCACGTCGCGCGGGAGGACGGCGGCCGGCTGTCGCTCATCGCCGGGCCGCCGGAGATCCAGCGCGTGTTCGCGACCACCGGCCTCCTGGACCGGCTGGAGTTCGTGGACCCGCCCGAGCACGCCTGACGCCGCCCCGCGCGGCCGCTCCGGCGCCGCGGAGAGTAGTTTCCGTCCTGTCATGCGCAGGACAAAGATCGTGGCCACCATCGGACCCGCCTCGCGGGATCCCGAGGTGCTCGTGCGCATGGTCGACGCGGGGATGGACGTCGCGCGGCTGAACTTCTCCCACGGGACGGCGCACGAGCACGCGGCGACCGCCGAGAAGGTCCGCGTCGCGGCCAACCGAGCCGGCCGGTCCGTCGCCATCCTGCAGGACCTTCCGGGCCCGAAGCTGCGGATCGGGCCGCTGCGCGACGGCCACGCCGAGCTCAAGCCCGGCGACGCCGTGACGTTCATCTGCGGCGAGAACGGGGCGGTGGGCGACGCGAGCCGGATGCACATCTCCTGGGCCGGCCTGGCCGACACCGTCGAGCCCGACGAGATCGTGTATCTCGCCGACGGCGCGGTCCGCCTGCGCGTCACCTCGTCGCGGGCCGGCGACGGGGAGTTCGACACGGTGGTCGAGGTCGGCGGCTCCGTGGCCTCGCGGCAGGGCCTGAACATCCCGGGCGAGACGGCCGCGCTGCCGTCCGTCCCCGAGGAGGACCTCGAGCACGTCCGCACGGGCGAGCGGATCGGCGTCGACCTCATCGCCGTCTCCTTCGTGCGGCGCGCCGAGGACATCCGGATCCTGCGCCGCCACACGCGCCTCCCGCTCATCGCGAAGATCGAGAAGCCGCAGGCCGTGCAGCACGCCGAGGAGATCGTCCGCGCCGCGGACTGCGTGATGGTCGCCCGCGGCGACCTCGGCATCGAGCTGCGGATCGAGGAGGTGCCGATCGTCCAGAAGCAGGTGATCGCCCTTGCCGGCGCGCTCGCGCGGCCGTCCATCACCGCGACGCAGATGCTCGACTCGATGGTCGTCTCCTCGCGCCCGACGCGGGCCGAGGTCGCCGACGTGGCCAACGCGATCCTCGACGGCACGGACGCGGTGATGCTGTCGCAGGAGAGCGCCGTCGGGCAGTACCCGGTCGGCGCCGTGGCGATGATGGCCTCGATCGCCGAGCGCACGGAGCTCACCGCGCCCTACCGGGAGTGGAACGAGCGCCGCGTCCGGCGCGACCGGCGCGACCCGGCCTACACGCTGGCCTACACGGCGTGCCGCGCGGCGCACGAGCTCGGGCTGGCGGCGCTCGTCTGCCCCACGCTGTCGGGCCGTTCCGCGCGTCTCATCTCCGCCCACCGGCCGACGGTGCCGATCTACGCGCTCTCGCCCGGGCGCGAGACCGTCCGCCGCTGCGGGCTGATGTGGGGCGTCCGCGCCGCCTCGATGAAGCGCTACGAGGTCACAGAGGAGCTCATCCGGGCGGCCGCCGCGCGCGTGGTGGAGCTCGGCTGGCTGAAGCCCGGCGAGCGCGTCGGCATCACCGCCGGCCTGCCGTCGGGCAAGCCGGGCACGACGAGCCTGCTCCAGATCCAGGCCGTCTGAGGCTCAGACGCCGTAGAACCCGGCCTCCTCGCGCCCGAGCTCGGTGTGCGGCGGGTCGCCGTACATCCACTCGCGCGCGATCCGGTGCCAGTTCGCCCGCGCGCGCAGCTGGGACAGCACCGCGAGCGTGAGCATCTCGACGCGCCGGCCGAAGAGGTGGTCGGCGGGCAGGGTCTCGTGCCGCATCTGCCCGAAGTGCTGCGAGCGCGGATCGGACATGTCGATCATGACCTGGGTCGCGATCTCCGGCTCGAGCTCGATCTCCTCGTCGAGGACGTACCACCACGTCGCATCGCGGAACTGGGCGAGCAGCTTGTCGGGCCGGAAGCGGTCCCGGTCGGCGATCAGCCCGGCCTCCGCCCAGATGTGGTGCAGCTCCTCGGCGTCCCCCTCGTGGCCGGCGCGCTGGCACGCGAGCTCGAGCTCGATCAGCTCCTTCGGCATGACCTTGAACAGCCCGAAGTCGAGGAAGGCCACGCGGCCGTCGGCCATGAGCATGAAGTTGCCCGGATGAGGGTCGCCCGAGAACTGGTGATGGCGGTACATGCAGCCGAAGAAGAAGCGGAAGACGATCTCCCCGACGCGGTCGCGCGTCGCCTGGTCGGCGGCCTTGATGGCCTCGAAGCCGTCGCCGCGCACGAACTCGGTGACGATCACGCGCTCGCGCGAGAGCGAGGTCACGACGTCGGGCACGACGATGAAGGGGTGGCCGCGGAAGATCCGCCCGAGCGAGCGCTGGTGCTGGGCCTCGAGCTCGTAGTCGAGCTCATCGCCGATCCGGCTGCGGACCTCCTCCGCCGTTGCCCGCACGTCGAGACCCGGGGCGATCTGCTTGAGCAGGCGCAGGATCAGGCCGAGGTTCTGCATGTCGGCGCGGACCGCCTGCGCGACGCCCGGGTACTGGACCTTCACGGCCACCTCGCGGCCGTCGTGGAGCTCGGCCCGGTAGACCTGCCCGATCGACGCCGCGGCGACGGGCGTCTCGTCGAAGGCGGCGAAGATCTCGCCCAGCGGCGCCTCGAGCTCGGCCTCGACGACCTTGCGCATGTCGGCGAAGCGGACCTTCGGGGCGGCGTCGCGGAGCTCGCCGAGCTTGCGCTGGAACTCGTCCCGGTACTCCTCCGGCACGAGGCCCACGTCGAGGAACGAGAGCACCTGGCCCATCTTCATCGCCGCGCCCTTCATGGTCCCCAGGGCGCTGACGATCTGCTCGGCGGCCTCGAGGTGCCGGCGCTCGAGCGCCGCCTGGCGGCCGCGCTCCCCGCGCGTGAGGTTGGCGGCGCGGGTGCCGATCTGGCGCGCGCCCTGGCCCGCGGCGAGGCCCGCCACGCGCGCGGTGCGCGCGATCCGGGACGTCGGGATCCGGTCCTTCGCCATCGCGCCGCGCGCCGTCAGGGCACCGGCGTGGGCGTCGGCGTGGCCGCCTCGGGGGCGGCGAGTGGCGTCGGGGTCGGCGTCGGCGTGGCCGTCGCCGCCGGCGTCTCCGTCGGCGTGGGCGTCGCGGTCGGCGTCGGCGTCGGCGTCTCCTCCTCCGGCGTCTCCGTCGGCGTGGGGGTGGGCGTCGGCGTCCGCTCGCCGGGCGTCGCGGTCGGGGTCGGCGTCGGCGTCGGCTCGGCCCGGCTGCCGCGCCCGCCGAAGAGCGACGTGCGCTCGCGCTTCGACGTCACGGAGTCACCGAAGATGGCCAGCTCGGATGCCGTCACGACGGCCGCGGCGCCGAGGAAGGCGACGAGGCCGGTGACGATGCCGATCTTCCACTGTCGCGGCGTCAGGAAGCGGCGCCGCTGGATGCTGGGCGGCGGCGGAGCGGGGGCGTTCAGCCGCGCGAGATCCTCCGCGGTCGGCGGCGCGAGCGGGTCGAAGGTCTCCTCGGCGTCCCGCGGCGTCCGCGTGCCGACCGCGCGGACGCCCGCGAGCCGGTCGCTCGTCTTGCGCGTCGTCACCGCCGTGACGGTGTCCACGGGCTTCTTCAAGGCCTCCGTGACCAGCGCGACGATGATCGGCGTCAAGGCGGCCGCGATCAGCGTGCCCGGCCGCCACAGCAGCGGGCCGATGACCGCCGTGATGGCGCTCGCCGCGCCGGCGATCAGGAGCGTCTTGACGGAGAGCCCGCCGCCGTCGTCCTTCCCACCGTTGCTCACGCCCCTCCACGCTAGCGACCGGCGATCTGCACCTTGGACCCCGGGACGATGTCGTCCGCGCCGTCCTCCCAGCGCACCCACGCCTTGTGGCCGCCGTCGTAGTCGTCGCCCAGCAGGACGAGCGTGGCGGGCCGGCCCATGGCGACGCACGCCTCGCTTCCCTCGGGGTCCAGTCCGCGCCAGATCCGGACGAACGCGTTGCCCTCCAGCTCCTCGGCGACCGTCGTCGCGTCGGTGTGCCCGGGACGGATGACGGTTTCCGCGGGCAGGCGCAGCAGCACGTCCATGATCGAGTGCTTCAGGTCGGCATAGGTGGTGTGGCCGGGCGCGCGCACGCCGCCGACCGAGCCGCGGAACAGCGTGTCGCCGGTGAACACCTCGCGCCCGTCGACCAGGAGGGAGAGCATGCCCCTGGTGTGGCCGGGCGTGTGGAGCGCCTCGACCGTGAGCCCGCCGATCTCCAGCCGGTCGCCCGGCTCGAGGTCGCCGGTGGCCCCGTCGACGAGCTCGCGCTCGGCCGGGTGGATCAGCACCGCGGCGTCCGGCCGGCGGCGCGTCACGGCGCCCAGCTCGGCGACGTGGTCGTGATGGTGGTGCGTGAGCAGCACGTGGGTGACCGCGATGTCCTGCGCCTCCGCGGCGTCGAGCAGCGGCCGCACGGGACCGCCGGCGTCGACGAGGAACCCCGGGCCGCCCGGCCCGGCGGCGACGAGGTACGTGTTGGAGAGCCAGTCCGGGTGCATCGAGCGCTCGACGATCATGCGCCGGAGGCTAGTCGTCCCCTGGAATAGGCTCCGCGGCGGCGGCGTCGTGGACCGTATGGCCACCAGTGCACCCGCGTCCGAGGCGCTCGTCGAGCGCCTGTTCTCCGCCACCATCGACGCCCTGGAGCTGCTGTCCGTGCACCTCGGGACACGGCTCGGGCTCTACGGCGCGCTGCGCGACGGCGGGCCGCTGACGCCCGGCGAGCTCGCCGCTGCCGCGGGCATCCACGAGCGCTATGCGCGCGAGTGGCTCGAGCAGCAGGCCGTCGCGGGCTTCCTCGCCGTCGAGGACGCCGCCGCCGCGGCCGCCGAGCGCCGCTACGCGCTTCCCGCCGAGCACGCCGGGGTGCTCGCCGAGCCCGAGGACGACGCGCACGTCGCGCCCTTCGCGAGGATGCTCGCGGGCATCGGCGGCGTCCTGCCGGCGCTCGTCGAGGCCTACCGCACCGGCGCGGGCGTCCCCTACTCGGACTACGGCGCCGACTTCCGCCACGGCCAGGGCGACATCAACCGGCCCGCCTTCCTGCACGACCTGCCCGCCACGTGGATCCCGGCGATGCCCGACGTGCACGCGCGGCTCGCGGACGGCGAGCGCCCGGCCCGGGTGGCCGACGTCGGCTGCGGGCACGGCTGGGCCGCCGTGTCGGTCGCGCAGGCCTACCCCACGGCGCGCGTCGACGGCATCGACGCGGACGCCGCGTCGATCGCCCAGGCCACGGACTACGCGGCCGCGGCCGGCGTGGCGGACCGCGTGCGCTTCCTCGAGCGTGACGCCGCCGCGCTCGCCGATTCGGGTCCCTACGACCTCGTGATGATCCTCGAGGTGCTGCACGACCTCGCGCGGCCGGTCGAGACGCTGGCCGCCGTCCGCGCCGCGCTCGCGCCCGGCGGCAGCGTCCTCGTCGCCGACGAGCGCGTCGCGGACGCCTTCACGGCGCCGGGCGACGAGATCGAGCGGATGATGTACGGCTGGAGCGTCCTGCACTGCCTGCCGACGCAGATGACCGAGGCGCCGTCGGCCGCGCTCGGCACCGTGCTGCGCGCGGACACCCTGCGCGAGCTCGCCGCGGCGGCGGGGTTCGCGGGGGTCGAGGTGCTTCCGGTCGACAACGACCTCTTCCGCTTCTACCGGTTGCGCGGTTGAGCGCAGCGCCGCGTTCCGCGGGCGGAGCGGTACGGTTCCGCCCGTGGAACTCATCCATACCTGCTACCGCATCGGCGACATCGACCGCTCCGTGGCCTTCTACGAGGCCCTCGGCTTCGAGGAGCGGCGGCGCATGCCGATCCGCGAGGAAGCCGTCAACGTCTTCATGGGGCTGCCCGGCGACGGGGACCGCCTCGAGCTCACATACAACTTCGGCGTCGACTCCTACGAGCTCGGCACGGGCTACAACCACATCGCGCTGACCGTGCAGGATCTCGACGGGACGCTCGGGAAGCTCGCCGAGAAGGGCATCGAGCCCGAGAAGCCCCCGTACACGGTGAGCGCCGGAGGGTCGCGGATCTGCTTCGTGCGCGACCCGGACGGCTACCGCATCGAGCTCATCGAGCGCCCGTAGCGGTGGACGAGCGCCGGCTCGCGGTCGCCGACCTCGGCTCGAACTCGTTCCGGCTCGTCGTCTTCTCGTGGGTTCCGGGCGCGTGGTGGAAGCGCACGGACGAGATCTACGAGCCGGTGCGCGTCGGCGAGGGCCAGGCCGAGGGCGGCGGGCCGCTGCAGCCGGCGCCGATGGAGCGGGCGCTGGAGACGATCGAGCTGTTCGCGCACTTCTGCCGCGCGACGGGGATCCGCGACGTCCGGCCGATGGCGACCTCGGCGATCCGCGAGGCGTCGAACCGCGACGAGTTCCTGCGTCGCGTGAGCGTGCGCTCGGGGCTCGAGGTGCAGGTGCTCTCGCGCGAGGAGGAGGCGCGCTTCGGGTACCTCGCCGCGGTCAACTCGACGACGCTGAGCGACGGCGTGGCGCTCGACATCGGCGGCGGCTCCATGCAGCTCACGCGCGTCTCCGGCCGCCACGCGACCGCGGCGGAGTCGTGGCGGCTGGGCGCGGTGGTGACGACGGAGCGCTTCCTGCCCGACCCGCGCGTGAAGCCGAAGCAGCTCAAGGCGCTGCGCGCCCACGTGCGCGAGGAGCTCGCCTCGGCGCCGTGGGTCGCGCCCGGCGCCGGCGACCTCGCCGGCGTGGGCGGGGCGATCCGCAACCTCGCGGCGGCGGCGATGCTCGCGGCCGGTCAGCCGTCCTATGGCGTGCAGGGCTACCGGCTGGAGCGCGGCGCGCTCGACGCGCTCGTCGCCGGCCTCGCCGGCATGACCCCCGCCGAGCGCCGCCGCTTCCCCGGCATCAAGCCCGAGCGCGGCGACGTGATCCTCGGTGCCGCGGTCGTCGTCCAGAGCGTGATGGAGATCGGCGGCTTCAGCTCCCTGGAGGTCACGGACGCGGGCCTGCGCGAGGGCGTGTTCTTCTCCGTCCTGCTCGAGGACGCGGACCCGCCGCTGGTCGAGGACGTCCGCCGCGCGTCCGTCCTCAACCTCGCCGCGCAGTACCACGCCGACATGGCCCACACGAACCACGTCGCCGCGCTCGCGCTGCACCTGTGGGACGAGATGGCGGCGGCGGGCGCGCACCCCGGCGCGCGCGAGGAGCGAGAGCTGCTGTGGGCGGCGGCGATCCTCCACGACATCGGGATGTCCGTCGACTACGACGACCACCACAAGCACTCCCGCTACCTGATCCTCAACGCCGGGCTGCCGGGCTACTCCCCGCGCGAGACGGCCCTGATCGGCCAGATGGCGCGCTATCACCGCAAGGGCGAGCCGACGCTCGGCGAGTTCGAGCCGCTCGCGCGGCGCGGCGACGACGCGCTGCTGTATCGCTGCGCGGCCGCGCTGCGGGTCGCCGAGCAGCTCGAGCGCCCGCGCGACCAGAGCGTGCGGCGGCTGCACGTCGACCATCCCGACGGGCGCGTCGAGCTGCGGCTGGAGAGCGACGTCGACGTGACGGTTCCCCGGTGGGCCGCGAAGCGCGAGCAGGACATCTTCGCGCGGGCCTTCGGGCGCGACCTCGAGGTCGTCGCGACATAGCGGGACGGCTGCGCAGGCACGGAGCCGACGGGCCGTTCGGCGACCCCGCGCGCGCCCACGGCACGCCGTTCGAGGGCTACTACTGGCGGATCGCCGATCCGGCCTCCGGCCGGGTGGTGGTGGCACTGTGCGGCGTCTGCCGGGGGCCGCGCGGCCTCTGGGCGCTCGTCACCCTCGCGGCCCATCCCGGCGGCTTCGCGCGGACGGCCATCGCCGCGGCGGCGCTCCCGGATCCCCGCGGGTTCGGCGTCCGCGCGGGCGGCGCGCTGGAGGCGGCGGCGGATC
>DATMVH010000320.1:0-3536 GCA_035563395.1 Solirubrobacteraceae bacterium | reverse complement strand
CGCGCGGCGTCCTCGACCGCCCGGACGGCGCCGCGGTCGCCGGCGCGTACGAGCGCGAGCAGGCGCTGCTCGTCCACCGGCTCGCCGCGGCTGCGCTCGAGGAGCGCGGCGACCGCCACCGGGCTCGCCACGGTCTCGAGGCAGCCGCGGTTGCCGCAGCGGCAGATGAGCCCCTCGGGATCTGCGAGCACGTGGCCGAGCTCGCCCGCGAGGCCGCCGGTCCCCTCGTACGGACGGCCGCCGAGGATCAGCCCCGCGCCGATCCCCGCCGACAGTCGCACGTACACGAGGTCGTCGACCCCGCGGCCGGCGCCGAACACCTTCTCCCCGAGCGCGCCGACGTTCGCGTCGTTCTGGACGGTCACGGACAGGCCGAGCCGTCGCTCCAGCTCCCGGCCCGGCCGGAGGCCGACCCAGCCCGGAAGGAAGCCCTGCACGTGCACCGCGCCCGTGCCGCGCTCGAGCGGCGCGGCAAGCGCCATGCCCGCGCCGAGCACCCGGTCGCGGTTCACCCCGGCGTCCCGCAGGAGGCCCGTGACGAGCTCGCGGACGAGGTCGAGGCTGGCCTCGGGCGCGTGGTCGACCTGCGCGGGCGACCAATCGGTGGCGACGGGCGTGCCCGCGAGGTCGCACAGCGCGACGCGGATGTGCTGGTGGCCGACGTCGATGCCGACGGCGAACCCGGCACGAGGCGCGAGCGACAGCCGCGCCGGCGGGCGGCCGTGCGGACGTGCCCCGGCGTCGTCCGCGGCGTCGCGGACCAGGCCGGCGCGGGCGAGCTCCTCCACGAAGGCGGTGACGGTCGGCCGCGAGAGGCCGCTGCGGCGCGCGAGCTCCGCCCGTGTGCTGCCCGGGTGGCGGTAGAGCGCCTCCAGGACGCGAAGCCGGCTGAGCTCGCGAGAAGACGTCATGGATGTGAAGCCTATACACGGATTGCATGCCGCGTCGCATCATCGCGGCTAGTTTTGTAAAACTTCTGCGCCCTACCGTCGAGGAGAGGACCTTCATGAGCATCAGCGACGACGCCCTGACGCCGCGCCCTGAGCACAAGTTCACGTTCGGCCTGTGGACCGTCGGCAACCCCGGGCGCGACCCGTTCGGCGACCCGACCCGCGCGCCGCTCGACCCGGTCGACGCCGTCCACAGGCTCGCCGAGCTCGGTGCCTGGGGCATCTCGCTCCACGACGACGACCTCGTCCCCTACGGGACCGAGCCGGCGGAGCGCGACCGGATCGTCGCGCGTCTGAAGGATGCGCTCGAGGAGACGGGGCTCGGCGTCGGCATGGCGACCACGAACCTCTTCGGCCATCCCGCGTTCAAGGACGGCGCGTTCACCTCGAACGACCGCGGCGTGCGGCGTGCGGCGATCGGCAAGGCGATGCGCTCGATCGACCTCGGCGCCGAGCTGGGCGCCGACACCTACGTGTTCTGGGGCGGGCGCGAGGGCACCGAGGCGGGCATCGCGAAGGACCCGCGCGACGCGCTCGAGCGCTACCGCGAGGCGATCAACGTGCTCGCCGCCTACGTCGACGAGCAGGGCTACGGCATGCGCTTCGCGCTCGAGCCGAAGCCGAACGAGCCGCGCGGCGACATCTTCCTCCCCACCGTCGGCCACGCGCTGCACTTCATCACCACGCTCGACCGTCCCGAGATGGTCGGCGTCAACCCCGAGGTCGCGCACGAGACGATGGCCGGGCTGTCCTTCCTCCACGGCGTCGGCCAGGCGCTGTGGGCGGACAAGCTCTTCCACATCGATCTCAACGGGCAGCGGATCGGCCGCTACGACCAGGACTTCCGCTTCGGCGCGGAGGATCTCAAGGAGGCGTTCCTGCTCGTGCGGCTGCTGGAGAGCTCCGGCTACGACGGCCCGCGCCACTTCGACGCGCACGCGTACCGCAGCGACGACCAGGCCGGCGTGTGGGACTTCGCGGCGGGCTGCATGCGCACGTACCTCGCGCTCGCCGAGCGCGCGCGGCACTTCGACTCCCTGCCCGAGGTGGCGGAGGCGCTGGAGGCCTCCAGCACGCCGGAGCTGGGCACGCCGTCGGTCGACGGGGACGGCGCCGACGCGCTGAAGGCGGAGGCCGACCGTCTCGACGACCTTGCGGCGCGCGGCTACGGGAACGAGCGGCTCGACCAGCTCGTCGTCGACGTCCTGCTCGGCGCGCGCTGACGCGGCGCCCGGTGCGCCGCCCGCCGGACCGCGGGCGGCGCACCGGTCCGCCCGCGCACCCTCGCTCCGCTACGGTGCGCGCCGGGGGCGCCGCCCGGCGCCGCCGGGGACGTACATGACGATCCGACGGACCGCCATCGCCTGCGTGGCGGCGCTCGCCGCCGTGGCCGCCGGCTGCGGCGGCGGGGACGGCGGCGACGATCCCGCCGGCGGGGCCATCACCGTCTGGACGCTCGAGACGGAGCCGGACCGCGTCGCGGCGACGAGGGCGATCGTCGCCGGCTTCACGCGCGCGACGGACGTCCGCGTCACGCTCGTGCCCGTCGACGAGAACCGGCTGCCCACGCTCGTCACGAGCGCCGCCGCGTCCGGCCGGCTTCCCGACGTGATGAGCCTGCCGCTCGGCCTCGCGCACGCCTACGCGTCCGAGGACATCCTCGACACGGCCGCCGCGCAGGCCGTGGTGGACGAGCTCGGCGCGGACACGTTCGCGGAGGGCGCGCTCAAGCTCGTCAACCGCGACGGCGTCGCGACCGCGGTGCCGAGCGACGGCTGGGGCCAGCTGCTGATCTACCGCAAGGACCTGTTCGACGCGGCGGGGCTGCGCACGCCGGACACGCTCGACGCGATCCGCGCCGCCGCTCAGCGGCTCGACCGGGGCGGCAAGGCCGGCATCGCCCTCGCCACCGCCCCGGGCGACGCCTTCACGGAGCAGTCGTTCGAGTACTTCGCGCTCGCCAACGGATGCGAGCTCGTGGACGCGGGCGGCAACCCGGCGCTCCGGTCGCCCGAGTGCATCGACACCTTCCGGCGGTACGCCGAGCTCGCCTCGAAGTACTCCCTCGCCGGCCCGCAGGACGTCGACTCGACGCGGGCCACCTACTTCGCCGGGCGCGCGGCGATGATCGTCTGGTCGCCGTTCCTGCTCGACGCCATGGCCGGCCTGCGCGACGACGTGACCCCGTCGTGCCCGGAGTGCCGGGCCGACCCGGCGTTCCTCGCGAGACACAGCGGCATCGTCACCGCGCTGTCGGGCCCGGGCGGCGAGCGCGCGGAGTACGGGGAGATCAGCACATGGGGCATCTCCGCCGACGGCAACGTCGCGGGCGCGAAGGCGTTCGCCGAGTACATGCTCTCGGACGGCTACGTGCGATGGCTCGCGATCTCGCCGCAGGGCAAGTTCCCCGCGCGCACGGGCGACGAGAGCGACCCGCGGCGGTTCGTCGAGGCCTGGAACGGGCTCGAGAGCGGCGTGGACCGCAAGGCCCCGCTCAGCCGGTTCTACAGCGCCCAGGCCATTGCGGCGATCGCCGACGGCGCGGAGAGCTTCGAGCGCTGGGGGTTCGAGCAGGGACAGGGCGCG
>DATMVH010000319.1:0-3790 GCA_035563395.1 Solirubrobacteraceae bacterium | reverse complement strand
CGCCTCCGACCCGAGCGTCTGCGGGGCGTCGAGGACCGTGACGAAGCCGATCAGCACGCCGTCCGTCCGGATCGGCACGCTGACCCGGCTCTCCGCCCCGAGCTCGGGGTTCGGCGGCAGCCGCAGCGGCCCCTCGGCCTCGCGCAGCCCCTGCCGCGTCACCCACTCGATCATCTCGGCGGGCGTCTGGCGGAGGAAGACCGAGCGCTCGCGGACCGTGTCGACGTGGCGGCGGTGCGGGCTGTGCGCGATCAGCGCGTGGCGCTCGTCCTCCACCACGACGGCACGGTCGAGGTCGTCCGCGAGGTCGTCGACGAGTTCCTGGATCTCGGGCAGCATCGGGCGTCGGGGGTGGCGCGGCGGCGCTCGCCCGGGCGAGCATAGAGCCCGCTTCCTCGACATCTGTCGGACAACCCGGCCGGCCACGTCCGACACCTGGGCCTTGTGCGCGCCCGCGCCCGCGACCATCGTTCCGGGCGATGTGCCGCTTCCTCGCCTACGCCGCGCCGCGGCCCGCCTCGATCACCGAACTCGTCCCGCGCCACCTGCAGGAGTTCATCGCGATGGCGCGCAAGAACGCCGACGGCTGGGGGATGGGCTACCGCAACGGAAACGGAGGCCCGTTCGCCATCCGCTCGCTGCTGTCCGCCGAGGAGGACGACGGCTTCATGGCCGCCGCCGCCCGCCGGCTCGGCGACACGGGCATCGTCCACCTGCGCTCCGCCACGCCGCCGCTCGCCGTCGACTACGCGAACAGCCACCCGTTCGTGCACGGGGACCTGATGATGGCCCACAACGGCGCGATCTTCCCGCAGCAGTCGCTCGACGAGATCCTGCCGCCGGCCTGGCGCGGCCGGCCGGAGGGGACGACGGACAGCGAGCGCTACTTCCTCGCCATCGTCGCGGCGATGGAGGAGGGGTGCACGCCGGTGGAGGCGATCCGGCGGACGGTCGTGCACATCCTCGACCGCTTCCAGCCGAGCTGCCTGAACGCCTTCCTGGTGACGCCGGACACGCTGTACGCGACGAGCTGGCACCAGGAGGAGCCCTATCCCGACGAGTACTACCGCCTGTTCACGGAGGAGGAGCTCGCGACGTACTTCCACCTCCGCTACCGGGTCGGCGAGCATGGGCTCGTGATCGCGTCGACGGGCTGGGGCGGGGACGACTGGCACACCATCTCGGCCGGTCACGTGCTCGAGGTGCGGCGGCTGGAGCTGACGCTCACGGAGCACGACCTCTTCTCGAACCGCCACACGCCGCTCGACCGCGACACGCCGGCGGCCGCCGGACAGCCGTGAAGCTCCTCACGATCGTCAACCAGAAGGACGCGGGGCCGGGCCTGTTCGCCGACGAGGCGGCCGCGCGCGGCGTCGCGCTCGAGCAGTGGGTCGCCTCGGAGGCGCCGCCGCCGCCCGGGCCGTGGGACGGCATGCTGGTCCTCGGCGGCGCGATGCAGGTCGACCAGACGGACGAGCACCCGTGGCTGCGCGACGTCCTGCGCGTGTGCGAGCGGGCGCTCGAGGACGGGACGCCGACGCTCGGCGTCTGCCTCGGCGGACAGCAGCTCGCGCTCGTGGCCGGCGGCGAGGTCGGACCCGCGCCGGAACGCGAGCAGGGGTGGAAGGAGATCGTCCTGCGCCCGGACGCGCGCACCGACCCGCTGTTCGAGCCGTTCGGCGGCGAGCCGGTGGTCACCTTCCAGGGGCATTCCTACGCCTTCACCACCCCGCCCGGCGGCGTGACCCTCGCCCACACCGACGTCTGCGAGCAGGCGTTCCGCGTCGGCGACGCGGCGTGGGGCATCCAGTTCCATCCCGAGGCGACGGTGCCGATCCTCGAGGCGTGGATCGCGGAGATGAAGCTCGAGGCGCCGACGCGTAGCGAGCTGATCGCGGAGACGCGCCGCCGCGCGGAGTACGCGCGGACGTTCGCCGGCACGTTCTTCGGCGCCTTCCTCGACGTCGCGGAGGCGCGGCGCGCGTGAAGCTGTGGATCCTCACCGCCGGCCACGCCGACGTCGACAAGGGCGCCGTGCTGACGCCCGGCAGCGGCGATGGCACGCGGACGACCATCGCCGTGCCGATGTACCTCGTGGAAACCGGCGACGCGCGGATCCTCGTCGACACGGGGATGCATCCCGTCCACATCGACGACCCGCATCACACGTTCCGCGGCAGCCCGATCGACGAGGCGGTCGTCCCGGTCATGCGCGACGAGGACCGCCTGGAGCGCCGGCTCGGTGAGCTGGGGCTCGGCGTCGGGGACCTGACCCACGCGGTCAACACCCACCTGCACTTCGACCACTGCGGCCAGAACGGCGCGCTCGCCGGCATCCCGATCCTCGTGCAGCGCGCGGCCTACGAGTCCGCGACGGCCGAGCCGGGCTACGCCCACGAGTACCTCGCGGTCCCCGGGCTCGACTACGTGCTGCTCGACGGCGACGCCGAGCCCGCGCCCGGCGTGCGGCTCCTCGCCGCGCCGGGGCATGCGCCGGGGATGCAGGCGGTGCTCGTCGCGCTGCCGCGAAGCGGCCCGCTGCTGCTGTGCGGCGACGCGATCGCCGCGCGCGAGCAGCTCGACACGGGCAACTGGGGCGCCGCCGACGACCCGGACGCCGCGGCGGCGACCGCCGCGCGGCTGTGCCGGATCGCCGGCGAGACCGGCGCGCGGATGGTCTTCGGCCACGACGTGGAGCAGTGGGGCGAGCTGCTCCACGCACCGGACGCGGCGTACGAATGACGCGGTTCGCCGTGGCCGCGGTGCAGGCGCCGCCGGTGCTCTTCGACCGCGACGCGTCGGTCGAGAAGGCCGTCGCGCTGATCGCCGAGGCCGCCGGCCGCGGCGCGCGGATCATCGGCTTCCCGGAGGTCTGGATCCCCGGGTACCCGGCGTGGATCTACGCCGCGGCGGGGTGGGACGACGCCGGCGCGAAGCGCGCCTTCGCGGAGCTCCAGCGCAACGCCGTCGAGGTGCCGAGCGCGGCGGTCGACCGGCTGTGCCGCGCGGCGCGCGAGGCGGAGGCGTGCGTCGTCATCGGCGTCCACGAGCGCGAAGGAGCCACGGCCGCCGGCACGTTGTTCAACACCCAGCTCATCATCTCGCCCGCCGGCGAGCTGCTCGGCGCGCACCGCAAGCTGATGCCGACGCACGCCGAGCGGATGGTGTGGGGCATGGGCGACGGCAGCACGCTGCACGTCGTCGACACGCCGCTCGCGCGCGTCGGCGGGCTGATCTGCTGGGAGCACTGGATGCCGCTCACGCGCTTCGCCATGCACGCGAAGGGCGAGCAGGTCCACGTCGCGGCGTGGCCGGACCTGCCGGAGAGCCACCACCTCGCGAGCCGCCACTACGCCTTCGAGGGCCGCTGCTTCGTCATCTGCGCGGGCGTCCGCCTCACCGCCGCCGACCTTCCGCGCGACTTCGTGCTCGCCGGCGCGCTCCGCGCCGGCCTGCGGGTGGAGGACGGCGAGGACGTCATCCGGGCCGGTGGCTCCGGCGTCATCGGCCCGGACGGCGAGTGGGTTGCCGGCCCGGAGTACGGCGACGAGCCGATCGTCGTGGGCGAGATCGACCTCGGCCGGATCGGCGAGGAGCAGCAGGCGTTCGACGCCACCGGCCATTACCACCGCCCGGACGTGTTCCGGCTGTCGGTGGACGAGCGGCCGCGGCCGGCGGTGGAGTGGATCCGCGGCGGCGACGACCCGCCCGGCGGCGGATCCGCGAGCGCCTAGAGCGCGCGGCGGCGCGGCTCGACGGTGAGCCGCGCGGTGACGGCGACCGGCGAACC
>DATMVH010000318.1:0-3828 GCA_035563395.1 Solirubrobacteraceae bacterium | reverse complement strand
GCCCGCGCAGCAGCCGCTCGGCCTCCTCGCTGCGGCCCTGCCGCAGGCGCAGGTCCGCGAGGACAGTCAGCGGCAGCACCCGCCGCCCGGTGCGCCGGCCGACGTGCCGCCGCAGCGCCTCCGCGAGCACCGCCTCGGCGCGGTCCCATTCGCCCGCGCGGACCAGCACGCCCGCGAAGATGCCGCGGCACCACGCCTGCACCGGGAAGAACCGGCGCCGGTCCGTGAAGTCGATGACGACCTCGCACCACTGCGCGGCGCGTTCGAGGTCCGCGAGGCCGTGGCAGACGACGAGCGTCGTGCAGCACGTGTCGCCGCAGGCGAGCGGATCGCTCGTCTCGCCGCCGAGCGCGACGGTCATCGCCTCGTCGAGCAGCGCGATGCCCTCGTCGATGCGGCCCTGGCCGACGAGCGCGCGGCCGAGTTGCGCGAGCGCCATGCACTCCACGTCCGGGTCGGCGAGCGCGTGGGCGATCGCGAGCGCGGACCGGGCGTGGCCCTCGGCGGCGGCGGGATCCTCCGCCCGCTTGGCCTCCTCGATCGCCAGCCAGCCCAGCTCGGGCACCGCGTCCTGGCCGGCGAGCAGGCGCCGTGCGCGTGCGATCCAGCCCGCCGCCGCGGCGTCGAGGCCGTCGATCCGGTGCTCCGCGGCGAGATAGGCCGCGATGCCGCCGGCGCGCCGGGCGTCGCCGCGGCGCTGGTAGCCGGCGTAGGCCTCGCGCCGGCGGTCGATCCCCGCATCGCGCTCGCCGAGCCACCACAGCGCCTGCCCGAGGCCGTCGAGCGCCTCGGGGTCGTCCGGGTCCTCCGCCAGCACCGCGGCGAACGCATCGCGCGCCGCCGCCCATTCCGCCCGCCCGAACCGCTCCCAGGCCGCCTGCTTGCCGCCCATCGGGTGCATAGTCTGACGGTGGTCACGCCCCGCGCCGGCGACCCCGCGCCCCGACGAGATGACGGACGGTGAAGGACCGGGTGACGGCGAACGGGCGCTCCTCCACGGGCACGTCCACCTCGGTCGTGCGCTCGTGCTGGCGCATGTGCTCGCCCCACGTCGCGGTGCTGAAGGTCTCGACGAAGATCCCGGGCCGCGCGACGTCCTCGTAGAGCTCCCAGCGCACGGCGCCGTCGCGCCGGCGGATCGTCGACAGGTCGAGCATCGCGGCCACGAAGGCGTCGTGGTGCTCCTCGGCGACCTCGTACTCGATGATGACGAGCACGGGCCCGTCCTCGTCCTCCGGCTCCGCGGCGACCACCGGGTCGTCCCAGTTGCCGGCCGGCTCCGGAGCGGGTCCTTCGCCCGTCGGCAACGCGAGGATCGTTCCCAGCAGGACGGTGAGCAGCAGCCCGGCCGCGGGAACCAGCAGCGCGGCGTTCAGCGACGCGTCCGCGACGAGGCCCCACAGCACGCCGCCCACGGCGAACCCGAGCTGGAAGGCGAGCAGCCAAGCGGCGACCGCCCGCCCGCGCACCCACGCCGGCGCGACGAGTTGCGCGGCCGTGAGGAGGCTCGTCACCACGGCCATCCATGCCACGCCCGCCACGACCATGACCGCCGCCGCCGGCAGCGGGGCGGTGACCGTGGCGAGGGCGGCGACCACGCCCGCGAGGACGACGCTTCCGGCCGCGGCGACGCCGTTGTAGCCGAGGCGCGCTTCCACCCGCGGCAGCACGGCGGCGCCTGCGACGGCCCCGCCGCCGATGCACCCCATCAGGATCCCGAACGCCGACGCGTCCAGGTCGAGCCGGCGGACGGTCACCACCGGCAGCATCGCCCACAGCGCGCTGCCGAACAGCACGAAGAGCGCCGTGCGCCCGATGACGGTGAGCAGCGGGGCGGAGAAGCGCGCGTAGCGCGCCCCGGCCCGGACCGCCGCGGCGATCCGCTCCGGTCGCTCCGGGGCCGTGTCGCGCGGCGCGTACAACGCCAGCAGCACCACGACGACCCCGAGGACGCCGGCGAGCACGCCGAACAGGCCTCCGGCCCCCGCCACCGCGATCACCACGCCGGCGAGCGCGGGCCCCACCGCCCGCGCCATGTTCACGGAGACGTTCGTGATCGCCACCGCGGGCGCGAGCAGCCGGCGCGGCACGAGGTCGGGCACGGTCGCCGAGAACGCCGGCAGGAACATCGCGAGCCCGGCGCCGAGCGCGACGGTGAGGACCAGCACGAGCGCCGGGGTGATCGCGCCGGTCCCCGTCAGCACGGCGAGCACGGTCATCGACGCGGCCATCGCGACGCCGGCCGCCACGAGCAGCCGGCGCCGGTCGACCACGTCCGCCACGGCGCCGGCCAGGAGCGAGAGCACGACGCCGGGAAGGTTGATCGCCGTCTGGAGGAGGGCCACGAGCGCCGCGGACCCGGACTCGCGCGTGATCACGTCGACCGCGCCCACGGTCTGCGCCCAGATCACCAGTTGCGCGGCGAGGAACGCGAACCAGGCGACGCGGAAGCGCGCGTCACGCAGCGGCGCGAGCGGCGAGACCGGCGCTGGTGACTCGGTCGCCCGCACCGGTCGTCATCGGCGGCGCGCCGCGGGCTCGAGCGCCGGCTCGCGCCAGCCGCTGTCGGCGGCGGGGTTGAGCGTCGTGCCCGGCGGGACGATCTCGTCGATCCGGTCGAGCACCGCCGCGTCGAGCACGACGTCGGCGGCGGGGAGCTGGCTCTCCAGGTGCTGCATCGTGCGCGGCCCGATGATCGGCGCGGTCACGGCCGGATGGTTGAGCGCGAAGGCGATCGCGAGCTGGATGAGCGGGATCCCCACCTCGTCGGCGAGCCGGCCGAGCTGGTCGGCGACGTCGAGCTTGCGCTGGTTCTCGGGCAGGGAGAGGTCGTAGCGGCCGGGGAGGCGGTCCGAGCGCGTGGAGCCCGGCTCCCCGGCGTCCTTGCGCCAGTGGCCCGACAGCCAGCCGCCGGCGAGCGGCGACCACGGGATCACGCCCATGCCGTGGCGCGCGCACGTCGGCAGGACGTCGTTCTCGATGCCGCGGACGAGGATCGAGTACGGCGGCTGCTCCGTCACGAACCGCTGCAGGCGTCGTTCGCGTGCGGCCCACTGGGCCTCGACGATGCGGCTCGCGGGGAAGGTGGAGGAACCGACGTAGCGGACCTTGCCTTGGTGGACGAGGTCGGTGAGGGCGCCGAGCGTCTCCTCGATGTCCGTGTCCGGGTCGGGGCGATGGATCTGATAGAGGTCGATCCAGTCGGTGTTCAGGCGCCGGAGCGAGTCCTCGACCTCCTTGACGATCCAGCGGCGCGAGTTGCCGCGGCGGTTCGGGTCGTCGCCCATCGGGAAGTGCACCTTCGTCGCGAGGACGACGCCGTCGCGCCGCCCGCCCGTGAGCGCCTTGGCGACGATCTCCTCCGACTCGCCCTGCGAGTAGACGTCGGCGGTGTCGAGGAAGTTGATCCCCGCGTCCAGCGCGGCGTGGATGATGCGGACGGAGTCGTCGTGGTCGGGGTTGCCCCACGCGCCGAACATCATCGTGCCGAGGCACAGCTTGCTGACCGAGACGCCGGTGCGGCCGAGGGGTCGGTGTTCCATGGTTGCTCCTTGGTCGGTGCCCGGCGGTCACCCTACGTCGCTCGCGGCGACGAGGGGTATCCCGTCAGTGCCTCTCTCGGGCGTCGCGCGCGGAGGGCGGGCGCCAGATCCGGACGAGCGAGCTCCCGGGCGCGAGGCGGTCCCATTCGAGCGCGCCGGCCCGGAGGCCCGCGTCGATCCGGGCGAAGGCGTCCTCGCCGAGCGCCTCGTGCCACCACCGCGCGCCGACGGCGCGGCGGAGGGCGCCGAGGTCGGCGGCCGGGCCGGAGAGCGTCGCGTCGGCGAG
>DATMVH010000317.1:0-3851 GCA_035563395.1 Solirubrobacteraceae bacterium | reverse complement strand
GCGCGCGACGATCGGCCGTCGCAGACGGCCGCGCGGCGTGCGCGCGGCCTCGCGGCGCCGCGCAGCGGCGACCATGGGAGCTCCGGAGCCGGACGAGCGCAGACGGCGGATGCGCAACCGGGGCGCCGAGCCGCGGAGCGCGGGCGGGCGCCGCCGGGAACGCCGGCCGGTCGACCCATCGACCGCCACGGCCTCGGTCGTCGTGCGGGTGTCGTCGATGAGCGCCATGCTGAGTCCTGGAACGGTCCTCCTAACCGGTCCGCCGGGCGATGCCGGCGGCGTCCTCGCCGCGTCGTGCGGTGTGCAGCCAAGCTGGCAGACCCTCCGGACGCTCGCAAGCCCCGCGCGCCCGCGTCCCGGCGCGCCCGCAACCGGCCCAGCGGACCGGAAAACCGCGGACCAGCGGCCAAAACGAGCGCTCCCGAGGCCCGATGGTCCCAAGACGTCTTAAGACCAATGTCCCGGCCGGATTGTCGTCCGAGGCGTCCGCTCAGGGCGATCCGGCCCGCAGCCGGTACCCGACCCCGCGCATGGTCTCGATGCGCAGCGCGGCCGCCGGGACGTCCCCCAGCTTGGCCCGCAGGCGCGCGACGTGCGAGTCGACGATCCGGTCGGAGACGCCATCGTCGAAGCGGCTGATGTGGCTGGCGAGCTCCCTGCGCGAGTAGACCCGCCCGGGGCGGCCGGCGAGCATGGCGAGCAGCGCGAACTCCGCCGGCGTGAGGTCGCGCGGCTGCCGGCCGGCGCGCACGGCATGGCGCTCCAGGTCGATCTCCAGCGCGCCGCCGGCGATCGAGAGCACCGTCGGGGCGGCGCCCTCCGTCCGGCCACGTCGTAGGACCGCCTTGACGCGGGCGACGAGCTCCCGCGGATCGAACGGCTTCGTGACGTAGTCGTCGGCGCCGGCCGTGAGCGCCGCGACGCGGTCGTCGGTGGTCGCCGCGCCGCTCAGCATGAGGATCGGGACGGGAGACCGGCGGCGCAGCTCAGCCAGCACCGCTTCCCCCGACATGTCGGGAAGGGTGAGGTCCAGCACGACGGCGTCCGGCTGCTGCGTCGTCCCGGCGGCGATCGCCTCGCGCCCGCCCGTGGCGCACACGACGCTGTAGCCCTCGCGCTGGAGGTACGTGCGGGCCACGTCCTGCACCGCGAGGTCGTCGTCCACGACGAGGATCCGTTCGTTCACGTTCGCCCACCACCGGCGTTCCTGCCGGATGCCGGCGACCGTAGCCCCGACGGGGACCCGGTCCCAATTGGATCTTCGTCGTAGGACGACCTACGCGAGCTCGAGCGGCCGCGCCGACGGCCGGTCGCCGTCGCTCGCGCCCTCGGCCTCGATCCGCAGGCGGGTCAGCGCCGAGCGGAGGATCCGCGAGACGTGCATCTGCGAGCAGCCCAGGCGGCGGCCGATCTCGGCCTGCGTCAGGTCGTCCCGGAAGCGGAGGATCACGGCGAGGCGGTCGCGCTCCGGCAGGGCGGCGAGCAGGTGCGAGGCCATCGCCGACGCCTCCGCCGCCTCGAACCCCGGATCCTCGATCCCGAGGCGCTCGCCGAGCGTGTCGGCGTCCTCGCGCTCGACGGCGGGTGCGTCGAGCGAGTCGCCGCGGCGAGCGTGCGCCGCCTCGGCGGCCTCCACCACCTCCTCGAGGGTGCAGCCGAGGCGCTCCGCGAGCTCCGCCGCCGTCGGCGCGCGCCCGAGCTGGTTCGTGAGCTGGTCGCGGTCGCGCTCGATCCGCACGACGCGCTCCTGCAGGTCGCGCGGCGGCCGGACCGTCCAGGTGTAGTCGCGGAAGTAGCGCCGCAGCTCGCCCTGGATCGTCGGCACCGCGAAGGACGTGAACGCCGCGCCGTTGTCCGGATCGAACCGGTCCAGCGCCTTGAGGAGTCCGATCGACGCCACCTGGTTGAGGTCCTCGAGCGCAACGCGCCCGCGGTCGAAGCGGCGGGCGATGGAGAGGGCGAGCGGCAGGTACGCCCGCGTCAGGCGCTCCCGGGCCGCGGGATCGCGTTCCTCGGCGTAGCGCCGGAGATCGGCGTCCTCGCCCGCACGCGCACGGCGGTGTGCCGCGGCTCCGCGGGCAAGCTCGCGCTGCTGGGCAGGCATGTCGGCGTCGATGCGAGGCACTTGGCGGCGACGTCCGTGTCGGCGGCCGTCGAGAGTCGTGTTCTCCGGAAGCCGGTGCGGCCAAACGAACCCGGCGCGTCGGCGATCGCCCAGGGTGATGCGGCTCCCGTCGCGGGTAGCACGTGGCTCATGGACGAGGACCTCGCCAATCGCATCGCCGACGCCAGCCGGCGCGCGCAGGAAGCGGCCGAGCGCACCGCGAAGGCCCATGAGGACGCCGCGGAGGCACACGAGCGGCATGCGGAGATCGCCGAGGAGATCGGCGTGAACGTCGAGGACGCGCACCGGTCGCGCGAGAACGCGCAGCGCGCCCGCGCGATGGCGGACCGCGACCGCGAGGTCGCGGAGCACGAGCAGGCGGTCGTCGACCGCAACGAGTCCTGAGCGCGCCGCCGGTGCGCCGAGCCGCGGCCGGCGCGCCGGCCGCCGCGGTCCGGCTGATCACGCCGCGCGGGTGGCTGCGCGGGGCGACGGCGTTCGGGCACCCCCGCTGAGGGCTTCCCCGCACGTATCCCTCGCAATTTGCGCACTTCCAGGCCGAACCGCGCGAAAAAGTGCGGGGAGGTTCGGCGGTCGTCCGCTGATCGCACGGGGCCCTTTCATCAAGACGAGGGGGGTCCCCACGTCGCGACCCCCGACATACACACAGCAGCGAGGGCTGGAAGCCCTCACCACCACGACCGACCACGGAAGGCAAATGTCAGTACGACTCCCCAGCTCCCGTTCAGCGCCGACACGTCGCCGCGGGGAGACTCCCGACAGTCCCAGCGGCCTCGTACGCGCGACAGCGGCGCGGATCACGCTCAAGCTCCTCGCCGTCGCGCTCGCCGGCGCGGGGCTCGCGCCGCCGGCCGCGCACGCCGGCACGTACGAGATGCACAACTGCACGTCGCCGTCCGGCGCTCGCGCGCCGCTCGTCGCTGACTGGTCCGCGTCGAAGGGCGACATCGACGACAACTGCTCCGCCTTTGGATCGGCGACGGTACGGTTGTCGCAGTCCACGCTCCCGAACGGCGAGCGCGGCGGCCTCGAGATCGCCGTGCCGGCGACGACGCCCAACGCGCGCATCGCCGCCTTCCGCGCATCCCTGTCGACGAACGTGTCGTCCGGGTCGAACTCCTTCTTGTCGGCGCACATCGGGTCGCTCAATGTCTTCCACCAGGCGTTCCCCACGTCCACCGGGTTCGACACGACGTACGGCCTCGGCGTGACGCCCGGACGCAGCTTGTCGATCAGCGCCATCTGCAACAACACCGCGGCCTACAGCGAATGCAGCTACGCCGACGGACGGCCGTTCACGATCCGCGGCCTCACGCTGCTGCTGCAGGAGGACGTCGCCCCGACCGCGACGTTCGCCGGCTCGCTCGTCGGGACGGGCCCCAAGGACGGGGTCCACACGCTCGTGGTGACCGGCCATGACACCGACTCCGGCGTCCGTGGGGTCGACCTCGTCATCGACGGCAAGGTCGTCGGCACGGCGTCGTTCGTCGCCGCGTGCAGCCCGCTTCGCTGGCGGGTGTGCCCGGAGAACCCGTCGCACACGTTCACCGTGGACACGACCGGGATGCCCGACGGCGATCACGCCGTCGCCGCGGTCGTCACCGATCACGCCGGCAACACCCGCACGGAGGAGTGGGGCGACATCGTCGTCGCGAACGGGCGCGTCGGAGGCACGCGCCCGATCGACGACTTCGACGGCGATGGCCGGCCCAACGAGGCCGATCCC
>DATMVH010000316.1:0-9633 GCA_035563395.1 Solirubrobacteraceae bacterium | reverse complement strand
GTCCTCCAACCCCGCGATCATCCGCAACGCCGTCGACTTCCCACACCCCGACGGCCCCACCAAGATCATGAACTCCCCATCACCGATCTCCAGATCGATGTTCTTGACCGCCTCAAACCCATCCGGATACCGCTTCCAGATCGAGTTCAGCGTGATCTCGGCCATCTCCCTTCACCTCCCCTTCGAAATCCGGCAGTCCGGCCGGAAGCGGCTCGACGGTATTGCCGCGCGGCGGCCCGCCCGCGGTCGCCCGCGGCGCTCGCGCATGTGGTCGGCGGAGCATAGCCTCGCTCCGCCGTCTACGGTGCCGCCGCCGCAGGGGCGGCGGCGGCATCCGAAGGGCGTCATCCCTTGACCGCTCCGGCGGTCAGGCCGGCCACGATCCGCTTCTGGAAGAGCAGGACCATGATGATCAGCGGGATGGAGATCGTCACCGAGGCGGCCGTGATCGTCCCGTAGGGAATCTCGAACTGCGTCGACCCGGTGAAGAACGCGATCGCCGCCGGCACCGTGCGGGCGCTCGGCGACGAGGTGAGCGTGATCGCCAGCAGGAACTCGTTCCACGTGGCGATGAACGTGAGGATCGCGGTGGTGGCGAGCCCCGGGGCGGCGAGCGGCACGACGATCTTGCGGAACGCGGTGAAGTGCGTCGCCCCGTCGACCAGCGCCGCCTCCTCGAGGTCCTTCGGGATCTCCTTGAAGAAGGACACGAGGATGTAGATGGACAGCGGCAGCGCGAACGTGAGGTTCGGGATGATGAGGCCGATCAGCGTGTTGAAGATGCCGATGTCCGACCACAGCCGGAACAGCGGCGCCGCGATGGCGATCGCGGGGAACGTGGTGATCGACAGCACCAGGGCGAGGATCCAGAACTTGCCCCGGAACTTCAGCCGCGCGAGCGCGTACGCGCAGAACGAGCCGATGACGACCGCGAGGACGGTGGTCGTCACCGACACGATCACGCTGTTGCCGAGCGCCCGGACGAAGTCGTCGTTGCGGAAGATCGACTCGTAGTTGGCGAGCGTCGGGTTCGGCGGGACCAGCGACGACGAGCTGAGGTCCGCGCCGGTCTTCAGCGACAGGTTGATCAGCCAGTAGAAGGGGAAGAGGCAGAAGACCATGATCGCCGCGACGGCGAGCCACATCCACCATGGCGTCTTCGGCCCGGTGTCCCGCTTCTTCGTCGTCATCTGCGCGTCGGTCCGCTCCGACACGCCGGCGCCAGTGGTGGTTGCTGCACCCATGGCTCAGTCCTCCGCGATGCCGCGGATGTTGCCGCCCACGGTCCGGATGTAGATGAAGGCCACGATCATCACCGTGATGAAGGTGAGCACCGAGTACGCAGCGCCGAGGCCGTAGATGCGGTTCTCGGCGAACGTCTGCTGCGCGATGAGCGACAGCGTCGTCGTGCCCTGCGCCCCCTTCGTCAGCACGTACGGCAGGTCGAAGATCCGCAGCGCGTCGAGCGTGCGGAAGATCAGCGCCACGAGGATCGCCGGCGTCAGCAGCGGCATGGTTATCTTCATGAACCGCTGCCAGGCCGTCGCGCCGTCGACCTTCGCCGCCTCGTAGATCTCGGACGAGATCGTCTGCAGGCCGGCGAGCAGGAGCAGCGCCATGAACGGCGCCGTCTTCCACACGTCGGCGATGATGATCACGATCAGGGCGTGCGGCTCCTGGCCGAGCCACACCGTGTCACCGCCGATGATGCTGTTGACGAAGCCCTGCGGCGACTCGAAGATCGTGCGCCACATGATCGCCGTCACGACGGTCAGGACGGCCCACGGGACGAGGATCGTCGTGCGCAGCATGGACTGCCCGCGGAAGGCCGCGTGCATCGCCATCGCCATGGCCAGGCCGATGAGGAACTCGAGCGAAACGCTCGCCGCGGTGAAGACCAGCGTCGTCACCATCGCGTCCCAGAAGTCCGGGTTGCCGAGCGCTTCCGTGTAGTTGTTCAGTCCGGCCCACCGGGAGAGCCCGGCGACACGGACGCTGTACTCGTGCAGCGACAGCCAGATCGCGTAGCCGATGGGGTACGCCGCGACGAGCGCGATGAGCAACATCGACGGCGACACCATGAGGAACGCGAGGCGGCGCTCCGAGAGGCCTCGGGAGCGCCCCCTCTGCGGCGTCGCTGCCTGAGCTGAGGCAGGTGCGGCCATGGTCCTAGAAGGTGGCCAGCGCCTTCTCGATGTCGGACTGCGCCTGCTGCATCGCTTCCTCGGCGCTCATCTGACCCGCGAGGGCCGCGTTGACGTTCCTGTAGATCGCCTGCGAGATCTGCGGATAGACCGGCGAGACCGGGCGGGCCTTGGCCTGCGTGATCGCCTGGCGCAGCTCGTCGGCGAACGGCATGGCCTTGCGCACGGCCGGGTCGTCATAGATGGCGGCGCGGACGGGCGCGAGGCTGAACTGCGCCGCGTACGCCTTCTGGATCGCCGGGGACCCGATGAAGTCGACGAGCGCGAGCGCGCCGCCGGGGTTCTTCGAGTAGACGGAGATCACGCTGTTGTGGCCGCCCAGGATGCCGGCCTTGCCGCCGCCCTCCCACGACGGGAACGGCTCGACGGCGAACTTGCCCTTGGTCTTGGGCGCCTGCTGGTTGAGCGCGTAGGCGTACGGCCAGTTGCGCATGTACGTGTAGTTGCCGGTCTGGAACGCCGCGAGCGACTCCGGCTCCATGTAGGTGGTGACGGCCTTCGGCGCGCCGCCGTCGGCGATGACGTCCATCATCAGCTGCGTCGCCTGGACGTTCTCCGGCGAGTTGATCGTCGCCTTCGTGCCGTCCTCGGAGATGACCGTGCCGCCCGCCGCGAACGCGAGCTCGAGCCAGTCGCAGGTCAGCCCCTCGTACGGCGCGCCCTGGAAGACGATGCCGCCGTCCTTCTTGGCCGACTCGTACAGCGCCTGCCACGTCGCGGGGACGCCGTCCACCCGGTCCGTGCGGTAGTAGATGAAGGCCGAGTCGCTGGACTCCGGCGAGCCCCAGATCTTGCCGTCGTAGGTGACGGTCTCGATCGGCGCCGGAATGAACTCGCTCTTCCTCTGCTCCATGTACGGCGTCAGGTCGTAGAGCCACTTCTGCGACGCGAACTCCGCGGTCCAGATGACGTCGGCGGAGAAGACGTCGCAGTCGCCGGACTTCGCCTGCTGGCGCTGGATGAACTGGTTGCGCTGCTCGTCGGCGGACGCGGGGAACTCCACGAGCTTCGCGGTGAGACCCTGCGACGAGAACTTCTTGTTGAACTCGTCGATCATGTAGTGGGCGTTGCCGCTCGTGTCCTTGCCCTGGCAGTAGGTGACGCTGCCCTTGGCGTTCTCCATCGCCGCGGGGTCGATGACCTTCGCGCCTTCCGTGGAGCCGGACTCGCTCGTCGGGGCGGCTCCGCCGCCGCCCCCGCCGTCGTCACCTCCGCATCCGACCACCCCGGCCATGAGCGCCGCGCAGCCGAAGAGCAGCGCGAGATACCGGTTCCTTCTCATGAATCCACCCCTCCTGGTTCGTTCCCCCAGCTCAACGGTCAACCCCTCGTACCCAGCACGTCCTCGGCCCCAACGGCCGCGGGAGCCGTCGAGTGCCGCTCCACGAGCGCGAGCGGCATCCGCCTGCTCGTGACGACCTCTCCGGCCAGCGCCCGCACGAGCAGCTCGGCGGCGACGGCGCCGCTCTCCTCGAGCGGTTGCGCGATCGTGGTGAGACCGGTGAACCCGGCCGCCTCCACGTTGTCGAACCCGATGACCGAGAGCTCGTCGGGGACCGTCACGCCCGCGGCCTGCGCCGCTTCCAGCACGCCGATCGCCTGCACGTCGCAGCTCGCGAACACCGCGGTGGGCCGCGGATCCGCGGCCAGCAGCTCCGCGGCCGCGGCGCGGGCGTCCGCGCGCCCGTGCGGGCACAGGAAGCGCAGCCGCGGCTCCGGCGTCACCCCGGCGGCCGCGAGCTCGGCCTCGAACCCCTCGCGGCGCCGGGCACTGGACGCGAAGCCGAAGGGGTTGTCCTCGAGGTCGCCGACGAAGCCGATGCACCGGTGGCCCAGCCGCAGGAGATGGCGCGCCGCCATGCGCCCGCCCTCGACGTCGTCGATCGTCACGGAAGGCAGCCGCGGGTGGTCCCGGTCGATGAGGACGGCCGGGATCCGTGCCGCCTCGAGCCGTGCCGCCTCGGCGTCGCTCGGCGCCAGCGAGACGCACAGGATGCCGTCCATGCGCCCGCGCTGCGCCCTCGTCGCGAGGCGCTCGCGCGCCTGCTCGGGCAGCTCGACGCCGAACAGCACGACCTCGTAGCCCGCGCCCGTCAGCGTCCGCGTCACGCCCCGCAGCCGCTCGACGACCGAGGGCTGCGTGAAGAACGGGGCGAGCACGCCGACGGCCATCGTTCGCCCCGTGGAAAGCGCGCGGGCGACGAGGTTGGGCCGGTAGTCGAGGGCCGCGATGGAGTCGAGCACGCGTCGCCGGGTCGGCTCGCTGACCGCGGGCGAGCCGTTGAGCACACGTGAGACTGTCCCGACCCCCACGCCGGCGTGTTGCGCGACCTCGGCGATCGTCGCTCCCCTCATCCTTCCCGATCCCCCGCTCCCGCGCACCATGCGTGGAAGCGGTTCCATCGTGGCATATGTGTCAAGGCGACGGGCATCTCAGGGCGCCGGCCGCGCGCGCCGCGGTTCGTCAGCCCGGCGCGCCGGGCGCCCGCGACGCGGCGATCTCGAGCTCGACCTCGACGTCTCCCTCGACCCGCGCATGCGTGACCGTCACGCGCTTCCCGGCGCCCGCGCGCTCGAACACGAGGTCCACGCGCGAGCCGGCGATCCGCAGCCCGCGCACCTCCACGCGGCTCAGCCAGGCGGGAAGCGACGGGCGCCGGATCCGCAAGCGCCCTTGCAGGGCGTCGGGCACGAGCCCGAGCCCGCAGGTGAGGAGGTGGGGGATCGCCCCGGCCGCCCAGGCCTGCGGCCGGCAGGCGACGGGATACGGCACCGGCGTCTCGTGCTCCGTGCGGCCGAAGCCGGCGAAGAGCTCCGGCAGGCGGTACCCCTCCGCGGTCGCCGCCGCCTCGAGCAGCGCGTCGAAGACGCGCTCGAAGTCCTCGTCGAAGCCGTACTTGCGCAGGCCGGCGGCGATCATCGCCGTGTCGTGGGGCCACACCGTCCCGATGTGGTAGCCGACCGGGTTGTAGCCGGCTTCGCCCTCCGCCAGGGTGCGGATGCCCCAGCCCGAGAACATGGCGGGCGACATGAGGGCGTCGCGGATCGCCGCCGCGCGCTCCTGCGGGACGCAGAAGCCCCAGAGCAGGTGGCCCTGGTTGGACGCGAGCGCGGCGCTCGGGCGGCCGTCGGCCCCGAAGCCCATCGAGTAGAAGCGCGGGCCGGGGAGCCAGAAGCGCTCGAGCCGCTCCCCCAGCGCCGCGGCCTCCGCGCGCAGCCGCCCGGCCGCGTGCGCGTCGCCGTCGAGCTCGAACAGCCGCGCGAGGCGCCGCTTCGCGCGCATCGCGTAGGCCTGCGGCTCGACCAGCGTGACCGGGGGCTCGAGCGGCGCGCCGCGCTCGTCGAGCACGCCCGCGGCCGAGTCCTTCCAGCCGTGGTTGCGCAGGCCGGTCGCGGCGCGCTGCCGGTAGTCGAGGAGCCCGTCGCCGTCGCGGTCGCCCGGGCCGTCGATCCAGCCGAGCATCGCCTCTACCTCGGCGCGCAGCTCGCGGAACAGCGCCGGCTCGCCGCTCCAGTCGGCGTGGTCGCACAGCAGGCAGAGGAACAGCGGCGTGGCGTCGACCGTGCCGTAGTAGCGCGCGAGCGGCGTGAGGCCGAGGTGCGCGACCTCGCCGACCCGCAGCTCGTGCAGCACCTTCCCGGGCTCCTCGTCGTGCTCCGGGTCGTCCCGGCGGCCGATCAGCCGGGCGAGCGCCCGCAGCGTGCCGGCCGCCATCGGCGCGTCGAAGGCGAGCATCTGGGTGGCGCAGACGAGCGAGTCGCGGCCGAAGAGGGTCGCGTACCAGGGCACGCCCGCGGCGTAGTAGCCCGTGCCGTCGAGGCGCGAGTGGAGCATGCGGACGTCGAGCAGCGAGCGGCGCACGATCCGGTTGACGAGCTCGTCGTCGGTGACGATCTCCGTTCGCTCGGCGAGCCAGGCGCCGGGCGTGGCGCGCTCGCCGGCGGCGGGCGGCCGCGCCGTCGCTCCGGGGGTCTCTTCCGGCTCGTAGCGCAGGCGGATCGTCTCGGCGCAGCCGGGCCGGAGGTCGAGCCGGAACCGCAGCGAGGCCGGGAGCCGCCCGGGCTCGACGGGGCGATCGACCCGGACGGTGGTCGAGCGTCGGCGGAGGTCGGCGCCGGCGGCGGCGAGGCGGACGCCGTCCGGAAGCCGCTCGACTTCGACCTCCGGCGGCGTCCACGGCGTGATGCCGCGCACGGCGAGCATCGGCTGGAAGTCCGCCGCGAGGGCGAGCTCGACGTCGAGCGTCAGCGGGTCGCGGTCGTAGGAGCGGACCAGCAGCGTCTCCTCCATGGCGTCGCCCGGCCCGAACCGCCGGACGAGGCGGAGCTGCAGGCTCTGCTGCGCGAGCATGCGGTCGCCCGGAAGCGTGAGCGCCGGGTTCGTGAGCTCGTGGACCGCCTCGGACCCGGGCGACGCCGACATGACGAGCAGCCGCGGGCGAGCGCCGCCGATCGTCAGCTCGTGGCCGGACAGGAAGCGGCAGTCGTCGAGGTAGAGGCCGAGCGGATGCGGCTCGGCGACGGGCAGCGAGCCGTCCCGGTGCGAGACGACGAAGGCGTTGTCCTCCTTGATGACCGTCATCCCGGCGAGGTCCTCGAGCGCGCCGGGCGGCGGCGCCGCGTCCGAGCCGGCGCTCACTCCAGCTGCGCCTCCGGGTTCGCCACCTCGCCGCGCCGCAGCCGCGAGTGCCGCCGCCCGTAGAGGAAGTAGATCGCCGCGCCGATCGCGAGCCAGACGACGAACCGGATCCAGGTGTCGCGGTCGAGGTAGCGCATCAGGTAGAGGCACAGCAGCGTGCCGACGATCGGGAACAGCGGCACGAGCGGCACGCGGAACCCGCGCTTGAGGTCGGGCCGCGTCCGCCGCAGGATGATCACGCCGACGTTGACCAGCACGAAGGCGAACAGCGTGCCGATGTTGACCAGCTTGACGATCTCCGTCAGCGGCACGAAGGCGGCGATGAGGGCGATGATCAGCCCGAACCCGGCGGTGACGTAGACCGGGGTGCGCGTCTTCGGGTGCACGTAGGCCCAGCGCCGCGGCATCAGCCCGTCGCGGCACATGGCGAAGAAGATGCGCGTCTGGCCGTAGAGGATGGTCAGCACGACGCTCGTGATGGCCACGAGCGCGCCGAACGAGATGATGTTCGCCGCCCAGCCGTAGCCGGCGCCCTCGTCGAGGGCGGTGGCGAGCGGCGCCTCCGCGCCGCTGAGCTGGTCGGACGGCAGCGCGCCGGCGGCGACCACGGCGACGGCGATGTAGAGCAGGGTCGCGATGGCGAGCGATCCCACGATCGCGATCGGGAGGTCGCGGGACGGGTTCCTCGTCTCCTCGCCGGAGGTCGACACCGCGTCGAACCCGATGTAGGCGAAGAAGATGACGGACGCCGCCGTGACCACGCCGTCCGTCCCGTTCGCGGCGAACGGGGTGAGGTTGTCCGAGGTGAAGGCGGTGACGCCGAGGCCGAGGAACAGCGCGAGGACGAGCAGCTTGATGACGACCATCACGCTGTTCGCCCGCGCGCTCTCGCGGATGCCGATGCACAGCAGCGTGGTGACCGCGAGGACGATGAAGACGGCCGGCAGGTTGAACGTCCCGCCCTCGCCCGGCGGGCCGGCGAGCGACTCGGGCAGCGAGATGCCGAAGAGGGAGTCGAGCAGGTCGTTGAAGTACTGGCCCCAGCCGACGGCGACCGCGGCCACCGAGACCGCGTACTCGAGGATCAGGTCCCAGCCGATGATCCACGCCACGATCTCGCCCATCGTCGCGTACGAGTACGTGTAGGCGCTGCCGGCGACCGGGATGGTCGAGGCCAGCTCCGCGAAGGCGAGCGCGGAGAACGCGCACGTGACGCCCGCGAGGAGGAAGGACAGGATGATCGCCGGGCCGGCGTCGCCGATCGCCTCGCCGATGACGACGAAGATGCCGGTGCCGATGATCGCGCCGAGGCCGAGCGCGGTGAGGTCGAGCGCGCCCACCGCGCGCTGGAGCTGGTGCTCGGAGTCCTCCGTGTCGCCGACGAGCGCGTCGACGGGCTTGGTGATGAAGACGCCGCCGCCCTGCTCACGCGTCGTCGCCATGGCGCTCCTCCTGCCGGTGGGGCGGCGTGATGACGAGCACGGGCCGCCGCGAGCGCTGCACGAGCTCGAGCGGCACGCTGCCGAGCATCCGCGACGCGACGGGCCCGCGGACGGACGCGCCGCAGACGATCACGTCGGCCTCCCGCTCCTCGGCGAACAACAGGATGCCGCGCGTGACGCGGCCGGGGCGGACCTCGCCGGTCGCGGTCAGCCCGCGTTCCGCGAGCCGGGCGATCATCCGGTCGACGGCTTCGCGCGCGAGCGCGGCGAGCTCCGAGCGCGGCAACGTCGAGAGCGCCTCCATCTCGACCCCGTCGACCGAGACGACCTCCACTGCGGCGCCGGTCTCGCCGGCGAGCTGCGCGACCGCATCGGCGAGCCACGGATGGTCCGCGCCTGCCTTCGCCGCCACCACGATCCGCTGCATCACGTGGGCCTTCCCCTGGTAGTGGGCGTTCGCCCGGCGTTCTGCCCGCAGTCTTGGACGCCAAACACGACGCTCCGTCCGGGACCGCTCATACTGTTCGTCGGCTATGCCGCCCTTCAAGCTCGACTCGATCTACTCGCCGACCGCCGATCAGCCGGCGGCGATCGACGGCATCGCGGAGGCGATCACGGCGGGCGCGCGCGGCGTCACCCTGCTGGGCGCCACCGGCACGGGCAAGACCATGACCATGGCGGCGACGATCGAGCGGCTGCAGCGGCCCGCGCTCGTCATCGCGCACAACAAGACGCTCGCCGCCCAGCTCTGCAACGAGTTCCGCACGTACTTCCCGCAGAACGCCGTCGAGTACTTCGTCTCCTACTACGACTACTACCAGCCCGAGGCCTACGTCCCCTCGAAGGACCTCTACATCGAGAAGGACTCGGCGATCAACCAGGAGATCGACCGGCTGCGCCACGCGGCGACGGCGGCGCTCTTCGCCCGGCGCGACGTGGTGATCGTGGCCTCCGTGTCGTGCATCTTCGGCCTCGGCTCGCCGGAGACCTACAACGCGAACTGCCAGGTGCTCGTCAAGGGCGGGTTCGTCGACCGCGACGAGCTCCTGCGCAAGCTCGTCTCGCTTCAGTACAACCGCAACGACCAGGCGCTCGGGCGCGGGACGTTCCGCGTGCGCGGGGACACGCTCGAGGTCTTCCCGGCCTACGAGGAGACCGCGTTCCGCGCGATGCTCTTCGGCGACGAGGTCGAGCGCCTGCAGCACTTCGACCCGCTGACCGGCGAGCTGATCGCCGACGACATCGAGCACGTGGCCGTCTGGCCGGCCACGCACTACAACGTCAAGGAGGGGCGGCTCGAGGAGGCGGTGGCCGAGATCGGGCGCGAGCTCAACGAGCGCTGCGCGGA